>CANRPD010000009.1 GCA_947632385.1 uncultured Clostridia bacterium
TCCTGCTGGAAGGCGTAGATCCGCCCAGGAGGAGGACGGTCCCCCCACCCCCGCCCGGGCCCGGATCTACGCCTTCCAGCAGGACCGCCTGGGCGTGCGCTACATGTGCGAGGCGGACAGCTCCGTTTCCAGCTATTCCGCCGTGACCTTCGGCCTGCTGGCCCCCGAGACCCCCGCCGTCACCGTGGACGGCGTCCGGGCGGACGGCGTCATGACCACCCAGGTGTTCACCCTGTTCCGGGGCCGGCTGATGAACGCCCCCCTGGGGGTCAATCAGGAGGAATACCTCAACCCCTTCGAGCGCCCCTCCTCCACCGCCCTCACCTGCCGGGACATCGACGGCGACGGCCTGCTGGAGATCCCCACCGCGGCCCCCCTGCCCTGGGTGGACGATACCCCCGCCCAGGACCTCACCCGCACCCTGGTCACCTGGAACCGGTTCGATGTGCTGTCGGGCTGCGTCCCCGCCCTGCACACCGTGATGAACCCCTCGGAAAACTACTTTTTCCCCATCCCCACCGTCCTGTCCGATCCCCTGGAGACCCTCACCACGGTCAACGACCCGGAGGCCCGCACCCTCACCGTGCGCAGCCTCATCGCCCTGCCGGACCGGGACCCCGCCCTGGGGCCCATCCTCTTCACCGTCCAGGTCTTCCCCCGGCAGCAGTGGGAGCTCTCCCCGCCCGAGGGGTATGAGGCCGTGAACCTGCAGGCCGAGACGGTCTACGCCATCCGTGCCGTCACCCTGCCCGCCGAGCCCACCCGGCAGATTGTCCAGGGCTTCCGGCTCATCAGCGAATAAGGGCCTCCCCGGCCCATCAGCAAAAGGAGTGTTTTCAATGCGCAAGATCCTGGTGGTGGAGGACGAACAGAACATCCGGGAATTTGTGGTCATCAATCTGGAGCGCGCCGGCTATCAGGTCACCGAGGCCGACACCGGCGACCGCGCCCTGGAGATCTATCGGGAGCAGGACGGCGACTTCGACATCGCCGTGCTGGACATCATGATGCCCGGCCAGAACGACGGCCTGGCCGTCTGCCGGGCCCTGCGCCAGCAGAACAGCTCTCTGGGCATCATCCTCCTCAGCGCCAAGACCCAGGAGATGGACAAGGTCACCGGCCTGATGATGGGCGCCGACGACTACGTCACCAAGCCCTTCTCCCCCTCCGAGCTGGTGGCCCGGGTGGATGCGGTCTACCGCCGGGTGGAGATCACCCGCCGGGACGGCCGGGAGCCCCTGCAGAGCGAGCTGCACTCCGGCAATTTCACCCTGAACCTGCGCAACCGCTCCTTCCTCAAGGGCGCCACTCCCATCGAGCTCACCCAGGTGGAGTTCCAGATCATGGAGTACTTCTTCTCCAATGCCGGCGTGGCCCTCCAGCGGGGGGACATCCTCCGCCACGTCTGGGGCCCCGGGTATGTGGGAGAGGAAAAGATCGTGGACGTGAACATCCGCCGCCTGCGCATGAAGGTGGAGGACGAGCCCTCCAACCCCACCCACATCGTCACCGTCTGGGGCCTGGGCTACCGCTGGGACGCCTGAGCGCCCCGTTTCCGCGTTTTTTCTTAGAAGGGAGGTCCCGGCATGAAACTGCGGTTCGCCGCCAAAAGCATTTCCCGCCGCTGGTTCGTCAACACCATCGGCGTGGTGCTCCTGTTGCTCACCGTGTCCATCACCGCCCTGTCCTTCACCCTGAAAAACTCCACCTACAGCGGCATCGAGCAGACCATCACCGGCCGCATGGACGAGCTCCTCAACTGGATCACCGCCGACGGCCGCCCCCAGAACGCCTCCGAATTCTCCGCCATCGCCCGGGATTACATCGAGAGCTTCCCGGACAAGGACTCCATGGAGATCATGGCCCTCAACCGCAGCGGCGCCATCTTCGTCACCTCCACCGGCTTCGAGCCCGACCAGAGCCAGGAGATGCCCGATTACGAAGAGGCCCTGCGCACCGCCAGCAACACCGGCCAGTGGGTGGGGCGCCTCAACACCGGGGAAAAGGTCATGGCCGTCACCCGGGTGGTGCGCAGCGGCAACGGCAGCATCACCGGCTCCGTGCGGTACCTGGTGTCCATGGAGCGCGCCGACGCCCAGACCCACCGGGCCATCCTGATCCTGGTGGCCGCCGGCGTGTTCATCATGCTCCTCATCACCTTCTCCGGCATCTACTTCATCCGCTCCATCCTGGTCCCCGTCCAGCAGGTCAGCGACAGCGCCAAAAAGATCGCCCAGGGGGATTTCGCCGTGCGCATCGCCAAGGCCCGGGACGACGAGCTGGGCCAGCTGTGCGATTCCATCAACGACATGGCCGGGGAGCTGGCCGCCTCTGAGCTGCTGAAAAACGACTTCATCTCCTCCGTCTCCCACGAGCTGCGCACCCCCCTCACCGCCATCCAGGGCTGGGCCGAGACCCTCCAGGAGGACCCCGACCCCGCCACCTCTCAAAAGGGCATGGCCATCATCATCCGGGAGGCCGGCCGCCTTTCCGGCCTGGTGGAGGAGCTGCTGGACTTTTCCCGCCTGCAGAGCGGCCGCATGCGCCTGCTGGTGTCCCGGGTGGACGTGATGACCGAGCTGGACGCTGCGGTCTTCCTGTTCACCGACCGGGCCCACAGCGAGGGCAAGGACCTGGTCTATGAGGAGACCGCCACCCTGCCCCCCGTCTACGGGGACGTGAACCGCCTGCGCCAGGTGTTCGTCAACATCCTGGACAACGCCCTCAAGTACACCGGCCCCGGCGGCTCCATCACCGTCTCCGCCCGGGAGAGCGCCGGCCGGGTCACCGCCACCATCCGGGACACGGGCTGCGGCATCCCGGCGGAGCACCTGCCCTTCGTCAAAAAGAAATTCTACAAAGCCAACCAACTGGTCCGGGGCTCGGGCATCGGCCTGGCCGTGGCGGATGAGATCGTCACCATGCACGGCGGCGAGCTCACCGTGGAGAGCCAGGAGGGCGTGGGCACCGCGGTGCGCATCACCCTGCCCACCTGCCGCCTGGCCCGCCTGCAGCCGGAGCGCACCGCCCCGGAGATCCAGAAATACATCCAGGAAAGAGGAGACTAAATGGCCAAGAAGATCACCACCATCGGCGGACAGGCGCTGATGGAGGGCATCATGATGGTGGGTCCCACCCGCACGGTGGCGGCCTTTTGCAGCGAACAGGGGGTCATCACCACCCAGGAGATCACCACCCCCCGCCTCACGAAGAAATATCCCATTCTGGGCAAGCCCTTCATCCGGGGCATCTTCTCCCTCATCGACTCCTACCGCCTGGGCTACAAGGCCCTGTCCCTTTCCGCGGACAAGCTGGCCGAAGAGGCGGGGGAGGAGGAAGAGCTCACCGGCCTGGACAAATGGCTCAACGACCACCTGGGGGACAAGCTCACCGGCGTCCTCATGGGGATCGCCGCGGTGCTGGGGGTGGCCCTGGCCCTGGTGCTGTTCTTCATGCTGCCCACGGTGCTGTTCAATCTCCTCCAGCGCCTGGCAGGGCCGGGCATCGCCTGGGCCCGCTCCCTTTTCGAGGGGGTCCTGCGCATCGCCCTGTTTTTGGGCTACGTCCTGCTCATCTCCCTCCTGCCGGACATCCGCCGGGTGTTCCAGTACCACGGCGCCGAGCACAAGACCATCTTCTGCTATGAGAACGACCTCCCCCTCACCGTGGAGAACGTCCGGGCCCAGGGCCGGTTCCATCCCCGCTGCGGCACCAGCTTCCTGATGCTCATGCTGCTGCTGGGGGTGGTGGTGGGCTTTTTCATCCCCTTCTCCAACCCCTTCCTGCGCACCTTCACCAAGCTGCTGTGCATCCCGGTGATCATGAACATCGGCTACGAGGTGCAAAAGCTCTGCGCCCACAAGGAGGGCCTCTGGTGCCGCCTCCTCACGGCCCCGGGGCTGTGGATGCAGCGGCTGACGGTGAAGGAGCCCGACGACCGGATGATCGAGGCCGCCATCGCCGCCATGCAGGCCGTCATCCCCGAGCACGGCGAGGACCTGATCCGATGACCTGCCGGCAGCTGTACCAGGCCGCCCGCCGGCAGCTTTCCCAGGCCGGGGCAGAGCCCGCCGACGCGGCGGCCCTGGCCCGGGCTTTTTTGGGCCTTTCCCGGGAGGCTCTGGCCCTCCACGGCGACCGCGTCCCCGCCCCGGAGGCCGCCGCCGCCTTCCGCGCCGCGGTGGCAGAGCGGGCCCGCCGCCGCCCCCTGCAGTACATCCTGGGCGAATGGGACTTTCTGGGCCTGCGCCTCCGGGTGGGAGAGGGCGTCCTCATCCCCCGGGAGGACACGGCGGTGCTGGTGGAGGCCGTTTCCCGGCACATCGCGCCCTTGGCCGCCCCCCAGGGCCTGGATCTCTGCGCCGGCAGCGGGGCGGTGGGCCTGGCTCTCTGCCAAGCCAAGCCCGATGCCCGGGTCACCTGCGTGGAGCTTTCTCCCGCCGCCCTGGGCTTTCTCCGGGAAAACTGCGCCCGCTACCCGGCTTTTTCGGTCCACCCCCAGGCCGGGGACATCCTGGACCCCGCCACCGCCGGGGGCTTTCCCCCCGCCTCTTTGGACTTTCTGGCCGCCAACCCGCCCTACATCGCCACCGCAGCGCTCCCCACGCTCCAGCCCGAGGTCCTCTGGGAACCCCCGCTCGCCCTGGACGGCGGCCCGGACGGCCTCACCTTTTACCGGGCTTTGGCGGCCCTCTGGGTGGAGAAAGTCCGGCCCGGGGGCTGCGTCGCCGTGGAGATCGGCGAAGAACAGGCCCCGGCGGTGCAGGCGCTGTTCGCCCAGGCGGGGGTGGGCTCCCTCCGCCTCCTGCGGGACTGGGCCGGCCTGCCCCGGTGCGTTTTCGGCGTGAAGCAGTGATTCCCGCCCCCCGCCGCGCCCCGGCCGGCGCATTCGCGCCGGCCGCTTTTTCTGCGAAAAAGGCCGGAGCCTCCGGCCCCGGCGGCGCGGCGGCCCGGGGCTGCCAGCCAACCGCCCCCAGCCGCCGGCCCAAACGGTTCGCTGCCTAACCGTTCGCGTCCCGAACGACCTTTGTGCAATGTGCTGTTTCGGGTCCTTTTTTGCCCCCGTTTTTTCCGAAAAAGCCATGTGAGGATTTCTTACCGAAACCCACTTACGGTCAATTTTTTTCACAAAAAACCGGTCGCGTCCCGTTCCGGACCCCCATTTTCCGGCAGATCTGCACGAACCCCGCCGCTGCCCGCCGTTTGGGGCCCCGGACCCGCTCCCACCCTGCACGAAGTCCACACCTTGATGGGACCATCAAAGATCTGAATAGACTTTCCCGCCCGATGGCCCGGCCCGGGTCTTGCCGCCCCCTGGCCCCGGGCAAGGGGCCCTCCGCCCAGGCAGGGCGCGGAATTTCGGGTCCCGGGGAGCCGCCGGGCCGCCGCACATTTTTTCTCTATCGGAAAAAATGGGGTTTCCCTCCAGAGGGAAACCCCAGGTTGCGGCGGCGCGTTCTGCACCCCTGCCAAACCCAATGTGGACGATTTTTGGGTCCTCAAACCCCTTTTTTTGCCCCCTCACCGGCCGGTCTCATCCGACGCCGGCTCCTCGGGCCCGGCGGCCTGCCAGCACTGCCAAAAGTCCTGCACGGTGGGGAACCGGCGGCTTTTTTCCGGCTGGGTGGCCCGCAAAACGGCCGCCCACCGGCCCTCCGTGTCCTCCCAGTGGTCCCGGTCGGGGTGGTCCTCCCCGGCGAAGAGGGAGAGCAGCAGCCGCCCCAGGGTGAACACATTGCTGGAAAAGTCAATGATCCCGCCGATCTCCAGCTCCTCCGGGGGCATCATCCGCCGGGAGCCCCACCAGGTTCCGGTGGCGTTCACCAGGGGGCCTTTGGCGAACAGGTCCACGTCGCAGAGGGTCAGCCGGCGGCGGGCAAAATCGTACAGCAGGGTGCCGTCGTACAGGTCCACGGCCACATAGCCCCGCTGCTGGGCACAGGCCAAAAAGTCAAACAGAATGCGGGCTGCGGCCCGTTTTTCCTCCAGCGGCAGCGCCCGGAACCGCACGTACGGGGACTGGGGATGGGTGAGCTTGGGCCGCTCATCGAAGGTCCAGTGGGCGTGGAGGCACTCCCCCTCCACCCAGGGGAAGAGGAGGGCGAAGCCCTGGGGCGTCTCCACCGCGTCCAGCAGGGGGATGAGGGCGGGGTAGGCCAGGTCCCGGTACACGGTCTCGGCCCGGCGCAAAGCGGCCACGGCCTCGGCGGGATCGCCGGAAAAGCCCAGGGTCCGGGCCCCGGCGTACTTCACGAAGAACTTTTTCCCGGCCCGCTCCACGCCGAAGGAGAGGTTCCCGGAGTCATTTTGGTCGAAGACGGCGAAGGGGGCGCCCAGCTCCAGGAGCCAGCCGAGATCCTGGGGTTCCCGGAGGCAGACGGTGACGCCGCCCAGCTTGATTTTTACCATAGCCTATCTCCTTTTTTAGGGATTGATCTGAACACAAAAGCCGCCCCGGGGCAGCCTGGGGCGGCGCGTCCTTTTGCCGGTGACAAGTCGGCGGACAAAGTGGGGGGAGCGCTTTTGCAGGCTGATTCCGGTCATTTTGTCCACCTCCTTGGGGTTTTTGGGGCTGCAAGGAGAGTATACGGGATTTCGGGGCGGGTGTCAAGGGGGGAAAGGGAGCTGGGAAGTCCGGCGCCCGCGCCCGCCGGGCCCCAGGCCCGGCGGCTTTTCGCCGAAGGCGAAAAGCGCCCGCCCCGTGAGGGGCGGGCGGGCGCGGGTGGGCGGGTGGGCGGGGAAGACCGGCAGAGACCGGCGAAAAACAGAAAACGAATTGGTGCTTGTTTTTTTGGGGAAAAGCATGTACAATGCAGGTAGCATGCCAAAGGAGGCAGAATGATGATCAGAGTGACGGTTTACAACGAGAACGTGCACGAGAAGCTGGATCCGGCGGTGAGCGCGGTGTACCCCGAAGGCATCCACGGGGCCATCCGCTCGTTTTTGGAGGCGGACGGGGATTTTTCCGTCCGCACGGTGACGCTGGACGACGTGGAGAGCCTGACGAAGGAGGTGCTGGCCGAGACGGATGTGCTGCTGTGGTGGGGGCACATCGCTCACCACAAGGTGCCGGACGAGGTGGCCCGCCGGGTGCAGGAGGCCGTGCTGGAGGGCATGGGCTTCATCGCGCTGCATTCGGGGCACCACTCCAAGCCCTTCCGGGCGCTGATGGGCACCAGCTGCAACCTCTCCTGGCGGGAGGACGGGGACATGGAGCGGGTCTGGGTCGTCAAGCCCGGGCATCCCATTGCCCAGGGGCTGGGGCGGTACTTTGAGCTGCCCCACGACGAGACCTACGCCGAGCCCTTCGACATCCCGGAGCCCCAGGCCCTGGTGTTCGCCACCTGGTATGAGGGGGGCGAGCTGTTCCGGTCCGGGTGCTGCTACACCCGGGGGGCTGGGAAGATCTTCTACTTCCAGCCGGGGCACGAGACGTTCCCCATCTACTACGACGCCAACGTGCAGACCGTGCTGAAGAACGCGGTGCGCTGGGCGGCGCCCACCGCCCGGGTGCCTCTGGACTGCCCCAACATCCGGAAGATCGGGACGGAGTAAAGGTTGAACGGGCCGGGAGCCGCCGGCCCGCCGCACCCGCGGCGCAGCGCCCACGCGCTGCGCCGCGGCTTCTTTCGGGAGGAAAGAAGCGTCCGCCCCGCCCGCCAGGGCGGGGCGGACGGTGCGGCGGGGGACCGGCGGGAAAGCAGGTACCGGCGGCGGGGTGGCCCTTGCAAACCGGCGGGTTCTATGGTACACTGGGAGGAGAACGGAAGGAGGAGCAGACATGCCCGGAACATTGCTGTACTACAAGGAAGCCCAGAAGCTGGGCCAGAAGGAATTCCGCGGGGCCACCCTGAAGGGAGAATACCCCTACCCCAGCGTGCTGGACGAGATCCTGTCCGACGACCGGATCAACCGGGCCCAGGACCGGGGCAGCACCCACGTGCCCCTGGAACGGGTGGTGGGCACCCGCACCACGGCCAGGACCAAGGCCTTTGCCCGGAATTTCCTGCCGCTGATGGGGGAGAACACCGAGTTTGCCCGGAAGTGGGACAAGCTGTGCGAGGCCCAGATGACCGAGGGCATCCGGGACCCGGTGCTGGTGTATGAGTATCTGAACCGGTACTACGTCCAGGAGGGGAACAAGCGGGTCAGCGTGCTGCGGTACTGCGGGGCGGACACGGTCTACGCCCGGGTGCTCCACGTGCCTCCGGAGGAGACGGACTCCCCGGAGGTGATGCTCTACAACGAGCTGATGGAATTTCAGCGCTGCAGCGGCGTGAACTACATCGAATTCACCAAGCCGGGGAGCTGCCGCCGGCTGCAGGAGATCATGGGCAAGGAGCTCGGCGCCCTCTGGACCGAGGAGGAAAAGCGGGACTTCTCCAGCCTGCGCTTCCACTTCCGGAAGGCGTATGAGGCAAACGGCGGCGGGAAGCTCTCCACCACTGTGGGAGACGCGCTGATGGCCGTGCTGGAGGTCTACGGGTATCCGGCGGTGCGCACCGCCACCGAGGACGAGCTGGGAAAAATGCAGCGGAAGGTCTGGGAGGAGATCCAGCTCAAACAGGAGGTCGTGCCGGTGGATCTCAAGGTCTCCACCGAGGAGGAGAAGAAGCCCGGGCTCCTCACGAAGATGTTCTCCGGCGGGCCCAAGGTGCTGAAGGTGGGCTTTGTCCACGAGGGCCGGGACGACATCTTCCACGGGTGGAACCAGCGCCACGAGGCCGGGTGCCGGCACGTGGAGACCGTCTTTGGGGAGCGGATCGAGACGAAGACGTACTATGTCTCCGGGGACCAGCCGGAGGAGATCGCCCGGACGCTGATCCAAGCCGCGGCGGAGGACGGCTGCAACGTGATCTTCGCCACGTCGTCCCGGTTTCAGCAGGCGTGCCTGCGGCTGGCGGTGGAGTGCCCGGAGACCATCGTGCTGCTGTGCACCCAGCTCAATTTCCACCGGTATATCCGCAGCTATCACACCCGGCTGTATGAGGCGACCTTCGTGCTGGGGGCCATCGCCGGGGCTATGGCGGGAGAGGACCCGGTGGGGTTCCTGGCCTCCAAGGACGACACGGAGACCGACGAGGGGAATTTCCGCATCCACATCGCCTTCCACATCAACGACATCAACGCCTTTGCCCTGGGGGTGCAGCTGGTGAACCCCCGGACCCGGGTGTATGTGGACTGGTTCGGCCGGGAGGGCGCCGGCCCGGCGGGGCGGCGTCTGGCGGAGCAGGGCCTGCGGCTCATCTACTCGGCGGACATGTCCGGGGAGGACCGGCTGGGGCTGATGCTGGTGGGCTCCGGGAACCGGTTCTGCCTGGCCAAGCCCGTGCTGCGCTGGGGGACCTATTATGAGACGCTGCTGCGGAGCATTTTGGAAAAGTCCTTCCAGGTGCAGGGGGAGGAGACCGACAAGGCCATCAGCTACTACTGGGGCTTCAAGGAAGGCGTGCTGGACGTGGAGTGCTCCGACACGCTGCACCCCGGCACCCGGAACCTGTGCGAGCTGCTGAAGGGGTCCATCCGCACCGGGTGCTGGTACCCCTATGAGGGACATTTCTTCGACCGGGAGGGCAACGAAAAGGCCAACGACCATATGGCGGAGACCCTGCTGCGGCAGGAGGGGTGGCTGATGCCCAGCGTCACCGGGACCATCCCCACCTTCCAGGAGATCCAGGCGATCCAGGAGCAGGCCCGGGCGGCGGAAGAGGGGACGGCATGAAGATCCTGGCGGTGTCCGACATCGAGGCGAAATACTACTACGACTACTACGCGCCGGGAAAGCTGGACGACTTCGGGATGATCCTGGCCTGCGGGGACCTGAAGCGGGAATATCTGGAATTTCTGGTGACCATGGCACGGTGCCCGGTGGTGTACGTCCACGGGAACCACGACGACCGCTTTGACCGGCAGCCCCCGGAGGGGTGCGTGTGCGCCGACGGCCAGGTGGTGGTGGTGGAAGGGGTGCGGATCCTGGGGCTGGGGGGCTCGTACCGGTATCGGGACGGGCACCACATGTACACCGAGGAGGAGATGCGCCGCCGGGTGCTGCGGGTGCTGCCCCAGGTCTGGCGGCGGCGGGGGTTCGACATCCTGCTGACCCACGCACCGGCGAGGCACCTCAACGACTTCGACTCCATCACCCACCGGGGGTTTGCGGTGTTCGGGGAGCTGCTGGACCGGTACCGGCCGGCGGTCTTCGTCCACGGGCACGTGCATTTGAACTACGGGGCGCACATCCCCCAGCGGTCCCGGCACGGGGACACGGTGGTGATCAACGCCTATGACCACTGTGTGTTCGACTATCCGGATCCGGCGGGGAAGTGAGGCCGTCGTTTCACCTGCCCGGGCCGCGCTGCGGCCCGGGCGCTTTTTTCGCAGAAAAAAGGGGCCGGCGCCTGGGGGCGCCGGCCCGTGAAACGACGGGGCAGAGGTGACCGGACACCCGCGAGGGGCCGGGAACGGGTCCAGAATACAAGAGAGCCGAGGTCTTTGCAGGCGCCCGGTGAGGGGCGGGCTCAGTGATCGTAGTGGGCGGAGACCTTTTGCAGGTTCTCGATGATGGGGAGGTGCTGGGGGCACACGGATTCACACTGGCCGCACTGGATGCAGTCGCCGGCCTTGCCAAATTTCTCGGTGAGGGCGGCGTAGTTGCTGAAATTGACGGTCCAGCCCTTTTCCTCCAGGTGCTCCCGCATGTCCTCGTTGTACAGGGAGAAGTACCGGGGAATGGCGATATGCTGGGGGCAGCCCTCGGTGCAGTAGGAGCAGCCGGTGCAGGGGATGGCGATCTGGCTGTTGATGAGCTCCGCCGCCCGGTGGCAGAGGGACACTTCCTGCTCGGTGAGGGGCTGGAAATCTTCCATGTAGCTGAGATTGTCCTCCATCTGCGCCCGATTGGACATGCCGGACAGGACCATCATCACGTTGGGCAGGGACGCCGCGAACCGGATGGCCCAGCTGGGGACGGAGAGCTTGGGATCGTGGGACTGGAAGAGCTGCTCCACTTCCTGGGGCACCCGGGCCAGGGTGCCGCCCTTCACGGGCTCCATGACGATGACGGGCTTGCCGTGCTTCGTGGCTACCTCATAGCAGCCGCGGGACTGGATCCAGGGGCTCTCCCAGTCCAGGTAGTTGAGCTGCAGCTGGACGAACTCCATCTCCGGGTGATCGGTGAGGATCTGGTCCAGCAACTCGGGGGTGTCGTGGAAGGAGAAGCCCGCGTGCTTCACCAGGCCCTGGGCCTTCTTCTCCAGCAGCCAGTTGAAGCAGTCGAACTGCTCATACTTGGGCAGCATGGAGGCTTCGATGCCATGGAGCAGATAATAATCGAAATAGCCGGCGCCGGTCTTTTCCAGCTGGGCGTTGAACACCTTGTCCCGATCCTCCAGGGAGTTGAAGAACCCGGCGTGGAGCTTGGTGGCCAGGGTGAAGCTGTCCCGGGGATGGCGGTCCACCAGGGCGGTCTTGGCGGCGCGCTCGCTGGCAAAGCCGTTGTACATCCAGGCGGTGTCAAAATAGGTGAACCCCTTTTCCAGGAAGAGGTCCACCATCTGCTCCAGCTGCTGGATGTCGATGTCGGCGGCGTTGGTCTTGTCGTTGGTGGGCAGGCGCATCAGGCCGAACCCCAGCTTTTTGTTCATAGGGCAGGTTCCTTTCGGGAAAGTGTCAGGCCGCAGCCTGCAAGGATAGTATACAAGGGCGGGGGCGAAAAAGCAACCGGTTTTTTCAAATTATTTCAAACCATCTTTTTCCCGGAAGGTCCGGAGCAAAGGCCCCTTATTCGGCGGTGAGATCGGATCGGAATAGGGAGGTGGAGAGGTACCGTTCGCCGGTATCGGGGGCGAGGCAGACCACGTTTTTGCCGGGGCCCAGCTCCCGGGCCAGCTGCAGCGCGCCCCACACGTTGGTGCCCGAGGAGACCCCGGCCAGGATGCCCTCCTCCCTGGCCAGACGGCGGGCGGTGGCCAGGGCGTCTTCGTCCCGGACCAGGAGGACCTCATCGAAGAGGGAGGTGTCAAGGTTGGCGGGAACGAAGCCGTCGCCGATGCCCTGCTGGGCGTGGGAGGAGATCTTGCCGCCGGAGAGGGCGGGGGCGTTCTCCACCTCCAGGACGGCGATGCGCACGGCGGGATTGTGGGCCCGCAGGGCCCGGCCGATGCCGGTGAGGGTGCCGCCGCTGCCATAGCCGGAGCAGAAGCCGTCGACGGTGCGGTCCCCCATCTGCTGGAGGATCTCCCGGGCGGTGTTTTCAAAGTGGGCGGCGGGGTTGTCGGGATTGTCGAACTGGCCGGGGACGAACACGGTGGGATCGGACCGGCGCAGGTCTTCGGCATAGGCCCGGCAGGCGGTGACCGCCTTGCCGATGTCGCCGTCGTCGTGGATGAGGACCACCTGGGCGCCGTACTGCTGAGCCAGGAGGCGGCGCTCTGCGCTGACGGAATCGGGCATGACGATGATGACCCGGTACCCCTTGACGGCCCCCACCAGGGCCAGGCCGATGCCCTGGTTGCCGCTGGTGGCCTCGCAGATGGTGCCGCCGGGCTGCAGCCGGCCGGCCTGCTCCGCCTTTTCGATCATGTTGAGGGCGGTGCGGGTCTTCACCGAGCCGCCTACGCCCAGGCCTTCGTACTTGACAAAGATATCCGCCGCCCCGGGTTCGTTCAGGCGGTTCAGGCGGATGAGCGGGGTGTTGCCCACCGCCTCCAGGATGGAATGCACAAACATGGGGAGCCCTCCTTGTTTTCGGGTCCTTTGGCCCGTGCTGGGCCCACCGGGTGGGGCGGGCGCGCCCGTGGGACGCCCGGTGAGGCCGCAAATCCTATCTTAGCGCAAAACCCGGGGCAAGTCAATCCCCAGGGACCGGGGGACAGGCCGGGGATTTTTCGGGGGCCGGGGGCCTTTTCTTTTTGCCGCAAATGTGGTATGCTTGAGAAAACGCTATGCGGCGGCGCCGCGGAAAGGGGAGACCACCATGTCTCTGGCCACATTCAATTTTGAAAGCACGTGTCTGCAGGGGAACACCACCGTGTCTGTCATCCTGCCGGACAAGCCCCGGAACCTGACCCCCCAGGCCTTTTACGGCTCGGGGAAGAAGTACAAGGTGCTCTGGCTGCTCCACGGGACCTTTGGGGACCACAGCGACTGGCTGCGGAAGTCCAACATCGAGCTGTACGCCTGCGAGAAGGACCTGATCGTGGTGATGCCCAGCGGGCTGAATGCCAACTATGCCAACTGGGAGCACTTCAGCATCGGGTACAACATGTACGATTTCCTCACCGAGGAGCTCATGCCCCTGATCCAGGGGTGGTTCCCGGCCTCTCCCAAGCGGGAGGACAACTTCATCGCCGGCCTGTCCATGGGCGGGCGTGGGACCTGCGTCTATGCGTTCAACCACCCTGAGAAGTTCGCGGCTGCGGCGGTGCTCTCCGCCTGCCCCCGGGACGTGGCCTGGGACCGGGCCCAGAACCCGGATTACTTCCGGCGCACCCAGGGGTCCATCGACAACCGGGGCGGGCTGGAGGCGTATCTCAACTCCTATGAGAACACCTGGCAGGTGCTGGACCAGCAGGTGCAGCGGGGCGTGGAGCTGCCCAGGCTCTACTTTGCCTGCGGCAAGCAGGACTTCCTCTACGGCGCCTTTGAGCACTTTAAGGAGCACGCCCAGACGCTGCCCATCGACATCACCTTTGAGGAGATCGACGGCTATACCCACGAGTGGCGGTTCTGGGACCTGACTATCCAGAAGGCGCTGACCTTCTTTGGCCTGGACGGCGAGACCGTGGGGAATCCCTTCTAAAAATAAGGAGGCAGAGACGAATGGGCTGCACATTTTTGGACAAGCAGGGCACGTTTTCGCTGCAGGACCCCCAGCGGTCCAGCTATCTGTATTTTCCCCTGGCGGGGGAGGGCGGGCTGCTCTCTGCGGTGACGCCGGACCTGCGGGGGGACGCGAAGCTGTCGCAGAACGCCTTCCTGCTGCCGCCGGTGTCGGCGGAAAACCTGCACAACGACCGGTACAGCCGGAATTTCTGGGCGGTCCTGCCGGGGGTAGGGGGCTGGTCCTTCACGGGGGCCTCCGCCCGGCAGCACGCCGACGACGAGGAGGAAGTGACCCTGACCGCCGGGTTCTTGTGGCATCAGGTGACCCGGGAAAGCAAAAAGCTGGGACTGAGGGCCCAGGCGGTGACGTTCATCCCGGCCCAGGGGCAGGCCCCGGAGCTGACGCGGTTCACCCTGACCAACACGGGGGAGCAGCCGGTGACGTTCACCCCCGTGGGGGCCTTTCCCCTGTACGGGCGGTCGGCGGACAATTACCGGGACCACCGGCACGTGACCTCGCTGCTCCATCGGGCGCAGGTGACGGAGGACGGCGTGTATACCCGGCCCACCCTGACCTTTGACGAGCGGGGCCACAAGCGCAACGCCCTGGCCTACGGCGCGTTCATGCGGCGGGGGGACGGGGCAGCCCCCGTGGCCTTTGAGGCGGCGGTGGAGGACTTCATCGGCGAAGGGGGCGACCTGGAGCGACCCCGGGCCCTGGAGAGCGGGCTGCCCCTGCGGCCCGGAGACACCGTGGACGGGTTCGAGGTCATCGCCGCGTGCCAGTTTGCAGCGGTGACGCTGCAGCCCGGGGAGAGCGCGGCCTTTGTGGCGGCGCTGGCGGCCGGGGAGGACCTGGGGTTTGTGGAAGACTTTTTGCGGCCCGGCGCCTTTGACCGGGCGCTGGAGGACTGCAAGGCCTATTGGGAGCGGAAGCTCAACCTGTCCTTTGCCACCGGAGACCCCACCTGGGACGGCTGGATGCGGTGGGTGTCCTGTCAGCCCATTTTGCGGCGGATGTTCGGGTGCTCGCTTTTGCCCCACCACGACTACGGCCGGGGCGGCCGGGGCTGGCGGGACCTGTGGCAGGACTGCCTGGCGCTGCTGTTCATGGAGCCGGAGGGCGTGCGGGAGATGCTGGTGCAGAACTTTGCCGGGGTGCGGGCGGACGGCACCAACGCCACCATCATCGGCAACGAGCCGGGGGAATTCATCGCCGACCGGAACAACATCACCCGGGTGTGGACGGACCACGGGGCCTGGCCGCTGCTGACGGTGGCGCTGTACATCCATCAGACGGCGGACCTGGGGGTGTTGCTGGAGCAGCAGGCGTATTTTAAGGATCCCCAGACCCACCGGGGCACCGCCACCGATCCCCTGTGGACGCCGGAATACGGAGAGCGGCTGAAGACCGCTGCCGGGACGGTGTACCGGGGGACCGTGCTGGAGCATTTGCTGCTGCAGAACCTCACGGCGTACTACAACGTGGGGGAGCACAATATCCTCCGGCTGCTGGGAGCGGACTGGAACGACGCCCTGGACATGGCCCCCAACCGGGGGGAGAGCGTGGCGTTCCACTGTCTGTATCTGAAGAATCTGGACGACCTGGCGGAGCTGGCGGAACGGCTGGGCGGGGACATCGTCCTGGCCCGGGAATTCGCCGTGCTGCTGGAGGGAGCGGACGCGCTGACCCCTGCCGAAAAGGCGGGAGTCCTGGCGGACTTCTGCGCCGGGGTGGAGCACGAGCTCAGCGGAGAAACGGTGGCCGTGCCGGCCGGAGACCTGGCCCGGACACTGCGGGAGATGGCCCGGCACATGCGGGAGACCGTGCGGGCCCAGGAGGTCCTCTCTGCCCAGGGCGAGCGGTGGTTCAACAGCTATTACGACGACCACGGACGGCCCGTGGAAGGGGAGCACGAAAACGGCGTGCGGATGATGCTGACCGGGCAGGTCTTTGCCCTGATGAGCGGCACGGCGGACGGCGACCTGGCCCGGGCGGTGGTCCACGCGGCGGACCGGTTCCTGTATGACGAGGCGTTGGGCGGATACCGGCTGAACACCGATTTCGGGGAGCTGAAGACCGACCTGGGGCGGCTGTTCGGCTTTGCCTACGGCCACAAGGAGAACGGCGCGGTGTTCTCCCACATGGCGGTGATGTACGCCTATGCCCTGTACACCCAGGGCCTGAGCGAGCCTGCCGAAAAGGCCCTGCGGGCGCTGTACCGGCTGGGGGTCGATTTCCCGGTGAGCCGGATCTATCCGGGGATCCCGGAATATTACAACGCCAAGGGTCGGGGGATGTACCACTATCTGACGGGGTCTGCCAGTTGGCTGCTGATGACCGTGCTGACCCGGCAGTTCGGGGTGCGGGGCGCATACGGCGACCTGCTGCTGGACCCGCAGCTCTCTCCGGAGACCTTCGACGCGGAGGGCTGCGCCGCGGTGCGCACGCAGTTTGCGGGAAAGGACCTCACCGTGCGGTTCGAGAACCCCCGCCGGCTGCCCGCTGGGAGCTGCCGGGTGACCGGGATCCGGCTGGACGGCCGGGAGGTGGCGCTGATCGCCGAAGGGAACGGGGCGCGGATCCCCCGGGAGACGATGACCGCCCTGGGAGACGGCATGCACCTGCTGGCGGTGACGCTGGGATAAGATCGGACTGATTTGAAAAGCGAAACGGGGCGTCCTCCCAAAGGGAGGGCGCTCCGCTTTTTTGGCGGGGGAGGGGGGGCTGTGGGGACGGGGGTTGACAAACCGATGCAGAGCCTTTATACTAAGAAGAAAAGTGTTGCCTGCGGGGCAGCATGCCTGTCGGGAAGGTGAACAAGATGCGAAAACCGGTGCACGGATACCTTTTGGTGGCGCCCATTTTGCTGGGGTGCCTGGTGTTTTACGCCATCCCCTTTGTGATCGTGGTGCGGTATTCCGTTTCGGTGGGCAGCGGCCTGGCGGCGCGGTTTGTCGGGCTGAGCAACTATCTGGCCATCCGGAACGACCCCACCTATACCCTGGCCATGGCCAATTCCGCCCGGTTCCTGGCGGTGGGGCTGCCGCTGATCATGGCGGTGGCCTACGGCATCGCGCTGCTGATGCAGCGGCAGGCGGACAAGCACAAGCTGCTCAAATCCGTGTTCCTGTTCCCGTATATCATGCCGGTGGCGGGCACGGTGCTGCTCATCGATCTGCTGTTTTCCCAGAGCGGGCTGCTTAACGACTGCCTGGCGTTTTTCCACCTGCCGGTGGCGGACTGGCTGGCCCGGCCCGAGGCGTTTTGGATCACGATCCTGCTGTATCTGTGGAAGAACACCGGGTACAGCGTGATCCTGCTGCTGGCGGGCCTGGTGACCATTCCGGGAGAGCAGTATGAGGCGGCGGAGCTGGACGGGGCCAATGGGTGGCAGAGGTTCCGGTTCATCACCACGCCGCAGATGTGGTATTCGGTGTTTTTCGCGCTGATCTTTGCGGTGATCAACGCCTTCAAGTGCTTTCGGGAGATCTTCCTCATCGGGGGGCAGCATCCCAACGACCATATCTACATGCTGCAGCATTTCATCAACAACTCCTTTGAGAACATGAACTACGGGAACCTGTCGGTATCGTCGGTGCTGCTGCTGGGGATCATCCTGATCTTCTTTGGGGTGTTCTACGCCTTTGTGAACCGGAAGGAGGCGTTTCGGAAATGAAGCGGAGCCGAGGCATTTTCAGCGGCGCGGCGGCGGTGGTGCTGGTGTTCCTGTGCCTGGCGCCCTTTGCCTTTGTGCTGCTGCGGAGTTTCCTCACCGGCCACGGGGTGGATCTCCGGTCCTATTACGACGTCTTTCTGGGCAGCCCCCAATACCTGTTCCGGTTCTGGAAGAGCCTGGGCATGTGCGGGTGCATCGCGGCGGGGCAGCTGGCGGTCTCCGTGCTGGCGGGCTGGGGCTTTGCCAAGTACCGGTTCAAGGGCCGGGACACGCTGTTTTTCCTGCTGATGCTGCTGATGGTGCTGCCGGTGCAGGTGACCCTGGTACCGGATTACATCCTGCTGCACGACCTGGGTCTGCTGGACACCTATGCGGCGCTGATCCTGCCCTCCATCTTCCTCCCCCTGGGGGCGTTCATCCTGACCCAGAGCTTTCAGGCCGTTCCGGACGCCATCGTGGACTCCGCCATGCTGGACGGGTGCGGCATCTTCCGGATGCTGATGTGGGTGGTCCTGCCCATGAGCAAGAGCGGGCTGGTGTGCACAGTGCTGCTGTCGTTTTTGGACGGGTGGAACATGGTGGAGCAGCCCATCGCCTATCTCAAGGATTTTGACCAGTATCCCCTGTCCGTGGCGCTGGCGTACCGGCCGCCGGCGGACGCCACCATCCAGCTGGTTTGCTGCATCCTGGTGGTGCTGCCCGCGCTGAGCCTGTTTACCTTCTTCAACCGCGAGTTGGTGGAGGGCATCGTGCTGGCGGAGGTGAAGTGAGATGAAACGGAGGGTCCTGTGCGCCTGTGCGCTGGTGGTGTGGGTCCTGGTGGCCTGCACGGTGCTTTCTGTGAAGATCGAGGACCTGATGACCCCTCGGGTGCGGTTCCGGTCGGTGGAGGGGGGCACGCTGCCGGTGGATGCGCTGTTCTGGGACGAAGAGGGCATGCACCTCTATTGGGCCAGTGAGGGCACCGGCTGGGAGAGCGGCACCCGGGTCCGGGAGGAAGCTGCTGACCGGTACGCCGTAGAGACCGCCTACGACGGGGAGATCCCCATCCAGAAGCTGAAGGTGGAGGGCTTTGGCTTTGGCGCGGGGTATATCCAGTATGCCACGAAGGCCCCCCAGACGGGGGAAAAGGTGCTGGGGGTGGACGCCGTGGCCCGGGCGGATGACCGATGGGTGCTGGTGGACACCGATCCGGACGGGGAGCTCCTGCTGCCCCAAACGTGGCCCCCTGCGGTGACCCTCGTGGAAGAGACGGGCCGCGCCGCGCTGGTGGAGGCGGCGCAGCAGCCCACGCCGTTCATGCCGGGCCAAGCCTATGCCGCGGTGTACGATGGGGACCGGGCACTGCGCAGCACCCTCCCGGACCTGCAGGTGCAGGTGTTCAGCCTGGGCGACGTGACGGCCTTTGCGGATCAGCTGCCGCTGGTGGCGGGCATCGGCGCCCTGGCGGTGTTTGTGGGGATCCTGTGGGCGTACAGCTGGGTCTTGGTGCGGCGGCCCCGGCAAAACCGCACGCTGTTGGCTGTGAACGGCGGACTGGCCCTGCTGCTGCTCGTGGGGGTGTACTTTCTGGTGCAGGGGGTGGCACTGCCCGGTTCTCTGCTGCCGGCGGAGGTGATCCTCTCTCCGGAGGCGTACCGGGGGGAGTTCGCAGCTCTAACCGGGGCGCTGGCGCAGTTTACGGGGAACGGAGCTGCTCAGGCACAGGCGGTCCTCAGCCGGCTGGACGCCCGAGGGACCCAGGCAGGGCTCCTGTTGGGGAGCGGCGCGGTTCTGGGTCTGGCGGCCGTGGCGGTGGAGGTGTTCCTGACTTTCCGGAAAAACCGGATGGGGCACAAGGGCCCGTCGGCGGGAAAGAGGCCGCAGCCCCATACCGGCCCCGGCACGGGCGGGGGTAGAGCCTGATCCTGATTCCTGGCAAAGAGAAAGGACCCGGGACGACAGTCCCGGGTCCTTTTGCTGGGGAGAAGTTTATTCGTCTTTCTGCGGCGCAGCGTGGAACGAGGCCATCAGCTCGGCCATGGTCTTGACCATCTCCAGCTCGCAGGACTGGATCTCCAGCCCGGTCTGGGCGGGATAGAAGCGCAGGTAGGTGGTGTTCATGCCCATGATGTTGAACTCCACGGTCTTCCACGCCCGCTCGCTGCCGTTGAGGGTCACGGTGCCCAGGAGATTGCGCTCCTGGAAGATGCTCAGAGGCAGCTGGGAGACGTCGTTGTCGTCGGTGCTGCGGAGGGTCAGGCGCATGACATAGAGGCCGCGTTCTCCCGGGGTGACGGAGAACTGGGTGCTGTGGCCCTTTTCCAGGTCGATCTTGCTCACGTCCAGGACGATCCGGTTGTCCTTGTCGGCCTGGGCATAGTACATCTCGCCGGAGACGTCCCCTTCGAAGGAAGGCGCGGCCTGGAGCTCCTTGTCCAGCTCGGTCTCCACGCCGTTCATTCTCGGCAGGCAGGGAGAGCGCAGCAGGAAGCTGCAGATGTTCCCGGCGGCCCGGAGATACTCCTGGCGGGTGACGGTGCCGGCGGCCAGGGCTACGGCGGAATTGTCGTGGTTGGTGTTGTCTGCGGCGGAGGTGGTCACCATGAACAGGTCGTTCTGGCCCCGGATCATGGCGGCCATGTTGGTGTTGTCGCCCAGCTGGCCTTCATCGTTGCCCTTGGCCCACCAGTCGGTCATGACCTGGCCCCGGTAGCCCCACTGGCCGTGGAGGATCTCGGTGAGCAGGTCGTAGTTGCTGGCAGACCACCAGCCGTTGATGGGGTTGTAGCTGGTCATGATGGAGTAGGCGCCGCCCTCCTTCACGGCAATCTCGAAGCCCTTGAGGTACAGTTCCCGCAGGGCGCGCTCGGAGATCACGGCTTCCACATCGTGCCGGTGGAATTCCTGGGAGTTGCAGGCAAAGTGCTTGATGGTGCCGGTGACGCCGTATTTCTGCATGCCCTGCAGCTGGGCGGCGGCCATTTTGCCGGTGAGCAGGGGATCCTCGGAGAAATATTCAAAGTTGCGGCCGTTCAACGGGTGCCGGTGCAGGTTGATGCCGGGGCCCAGGAGGGTGTCCACCTTGTTTTTGCGCAGCTCCAGGCCCTCGTACTCATAGAGCTCGCCGGCCAGGGCGGGGTTGAAGGAGCACGCCTGGCAGGTGCCGTTGGGCATGGCGAAGGCCATGGTGCCGCAGTCCATGCGGATGCCACTGGGACCGTCAGCGCAGCAGCCAGCCGGGATGCCGAACGCCTGAAGGCGCTCTGTGACGCCGCCGAACGCACCGGCGGTACCGGGGGTCACCTTGGGGGAGCACATGCCCTCGCCCCGGACCATGCAGGACAGGTCCTCATCGGACAGCTGATCCAGGAAGGTATCCAGATCCACCTTGCCCTGGGCCACGTCCCAAAGCTTGTAGCCCTGATCGCCGGTACAGGTCCGGGGAGCGGGCAGGTTCTGAGCGCGCTTTTCCACGGGGCTGACGGTTTGCAGGGGGGCAGGCTCGTAGACTTTCTCAAAGACGCCGTTTTGCTCCTGGCCGGGGCGCAGGCGCTCAAAGGGGGTGACGGGGGCGCAGGCCTCTGCCAGGATCTCCACCACGGTCTCCGGGAGCTCCACAGAGCCCGCCAACGGGGCGCTCTGGACATCGGTGCCCAGATAGAAGCGGTATGTACCGCCCTCCAGCACCCAGCAGGACCGGTGGCCCGTGGCGCCGGAGTCATCGTAGGAGGCAAAGGTGCTCACCGGGCAGGAGAGGGTCAGGGTCTCGGTTTCGCCGGGAGCCAGCAGGCGGGTCTTGCCGAAGGTGCAGAGCACGCGGGCAGCTTTACCCAATTTGCCCTGGGGCGCTTGGACGTACACCTGGACGACCTCCTTGGCGGAGGCGGACCCGGTGTTGGTGACCTGGGCCGAGAAGTGGACGGTTCCGTCCGTCAGAGAGACGGGGCCGGCCTCCACCGCGAAGGTGGTGTAGGTCAGACCGAAGCCAAAGGGATAAACGACCTTGTCCGGGGCGAAGGTGGAGAAATACCGGTAGCCCACGAAGATGTCCTCCGCATAGACGTTCCGGCGTTCGCTGCCGTGGTTGCGGGCGGCGGGATAGTCCTCGATGCTCTGGGCCACGGTGTCGGACAGCTTGCCGGTGGGGGCTGCGGCTCCGGTGAGCACATCCGCCGTGCCCAGGCCGCCCTCCTGGCCGCCCTGCCAAACATAGAGCACCGCGCCGGGGCGGTAGGTCTCTACCCAGCTCATGTCGATGATGTTGCCGACGTTGAGGACCACCGCCACCTTGGCAAAGTGGGCGCAGACGGTCTCCAGGACATGGAGCTCCTCATCGGTGAGCAGATAGCTGCCGGCTGCGGCAAAATTGTCCTTGTCCTCGCCGGCGGTCCGGCCCAGGATGAGGATGGCTGCATCGTTATCTGCGGCGGCCTTCTCCACCAGGGCGTCCTCCAGGGGCATCTCTGCCTGGAACCACGGTTCCGCGGCCCAGCCCTGGCCCACATCGAAGGGGTGATCCTGGAGCCATGCCTCGTAGGCGGATCTTACGGAAGCATCCACAGTGACGGAGCCGGAGGCCTCCAGTGCTTCGGTGATGGTGGGCACGTGGCCGGTGTTCACCAGACCGCCGGACCCGGTGCCGCTCTTGTAGTAGTTGAACTGACTGCGGCCGAACACCGCCACCCGGCTGCCTTTTGCCAGCGGCAGCACTCCACCCTCATTCCGGAGCAGCACCGCACCCTCGGCAACCATTTCCCGGGCCTTGGCAGCGTAGGCTTTGACGTCGAACTTTTTGATTTCCATTGTGTGTTGGACCCCTTTCCAAAAGGTTTTCGCTGGTTGGTCGGGCTGTATCTGCTTTCCAGTATACCAGAAAACGCCGTATTTCTCAATAGAAAATCTGGGATCGGATCCTCTTTTTTGTTTTGTTTGATCTTTCTGTGCTGCCGGCGGGACTTTTCTTCCGGGTTCGTTGACAAATCTTGGGTTTTCGAGTATGATAGTTCCTGCGCCGCATCCGTCTGGGACGGAGCGACAGCTTAAGAAAAGGATCTGATCCGTATGAAAAAAGTCAATGTCCGTACACTGACCGGCGTGGCCATCTTCACCGCGCTGGTGGTGGTCCTCCAGTTCCTGGGGAGCTTTATCCGCTTCGGGATGTTCTCCATTTCCCTGGTGCTCATCCCCATCGTGGTGGGCGCTGCCCTGTATGGGGTAGGCGCAGGCGCCTGGCTGGGGTTCGCGTTCGGTGTGGTGGTGCTGCTTTCCGGCGATGCGGCCGCGTTCCTGGCGGTGAACGTCCCGGGGACCATCCTCACGGTCCTGGCCAAGGGCACACTGGCCGGGCTGGCTACCGGGGCTGTCTATCGCGCATTGACCAAGGTCAACACCTACCTGGCGGTGGGCACAGCTGCGATCCTCTGCCCCGTGGTGAACACCGGTGTGTTTTTGCTGGGGTGTGCGGTGTTCTTCCTGCCGACGATCACCGGTTGGGGCGAAGCCGCAGGCTATCCCAACGTGGGGAACTACATCCTCTTCGGTCTGGTGGGCGGCAATTTCCTCTTTGAGGTCCTGTTCAACATCATCTTGAGCCCGGTGATCCTGCGGCTGATCCGGCTGGGCCAGAAAAGCGAGGCAGAGCAATGATCCTGGCCATCGATGTCGGCAACTCCAATATCGTCCTGGGGTGCATCCGGGACGGGGAGATCGTGAACATTTCCCGTATCCAGACGCTGCCCCGCTCCACGGAGATCGAATATGCCATTCGGCTCCGTTCGGTGCTGGAGTATCACGGGGTCCAACCTTCGGATCTGGAGGGAGCGATCCTGTCCTCTGTGGTGCCTCCGGTGACGGTGGCGCTTTCCGCGGCCGTGGAGAGCGTGTTGGGCTGCTCCTGCATGGTGGTGGGGCCCGGTATGAAGACCGGCCTCAATGTCCAGATCGACGACCCAGGGACACTGGGCGCGGACCTGGTGGTGGGTAGCGTGGCAGCTATGGCCTGCTATGGGAAACCGGCTATCGTGGTGGATCTGGGCACGGCCTCTACCGTTATGGTGATCGACCGAGACGGGATCTATCGGGGCGGAGCCATCCTCCCGGGGGTCAAGCTGTCCTTTGACGCGTTGGCGTCCGGGACCAGCCTGCTGCCGGTGATCTCCATCACGCCGCCGCCCAAGACCATCGCCACCAACACGGTGGACGCCATGCGCTCCGGAGCGGTGTTCGCCACTGCGGCGGCCATCGACGGGATGATCGACCGGATGGAGGCGGAGCTGGGATATCCCTGCCAGCTCATCGCCACGGGCGGTCTGGCCCGGGCCATCGTGCCCTACTGCCGGAGAGAGATCATCTGTGACGACGATCTGCTGCTCAAGGGCCTGTGGGTGCTGTACACAAAAAACCGCAGACTGTAAGGCGAGAGGGCCCTTTGGGGCCCTCTTTTTTGCTCCTTGACAAGAACTGCTTCTTTCGGTATTATATTTTTGAATCTATTTGGGAAAGAGGCGACGCCCATGGCCGCTGTTCAGAGAAATCACACCATCGACATCCTGCGGATCGTCTCCGCCTTTTTTATTATCCTGCTGCACAATTTCAGCGGCAGCGGGCATCCCTTCGGAGAAGAGCTGGTGGCGCTCAGCCGGTTTGCGGTACCGCTGTTCTTCATGATCTCGGGGTATTTCTCAGCCCATTTTACGCCCCAGCGCCATCGGAGACAGATCGGGAAGCTCCTGATCCTGACGATGCTTTCCAACATCGGCTACTTCTTGGTGCGGCTGTGGGAGCAGGCCCGAGCCGGGAACGTTCCGGGATTCTTTCGGGAGAAATTCACCGGGAAAGCCTTTCTGGACTTTTTCCTTCTGGGTGAATCTTCCGTGGCTTCCCATCTGTGGTTTTTGTCGGCGCTGCTGTACGTGCTGGTGGTGGATGCCGTCGTGACTCGGCTGGTGCAGGACCCGGCCAAACGCCAGGCTGCGGTGGCGGTGCTGGCAGCTGTGCTGTTTCTGGGTGGGCTGGCGTATTACCACATCAACACGACGGTGCTGCACCGGGAGCTGCCCTGGCAGAATTATCGCAATTTTGCATTCCTGGGACTGCCCTCCTTCTGGGCGGGAAAGCTGGTGTTCGGCAGCCGTTTGGAGGATCTGCATCTGCCCAATTTCGTTTGGCCCCTGTTGTTCCTTGCCCTGGAGCTGGTGGTCCTGTTGGAGTTCCGGCTGCTGGGCGTCAAGGAGATCTATCTGGGCTCGGCGCTGCTGGCGGGGGCGTTGCTGCTCTTTGGCGTGAGTCATCCCATGCCCAGTGCCGGCAGGATCGTTCGAGGGGCGGCAGAGGCCGGCAGACGGTATGCCCTGCCCGTGTACATGGTGCACATCTTTTTCCTGGACCAGATCCGCAATCTCTACTTTTCCCGGGTGCCCTGGGGTACCTATCGGCCGGGATTCTACTTCATCCCGATGCTGGTCTTTGCGGCTTCCCTGCTGCTGGCCATGGTCTACGACGGGTGCAAGCGGGGACTGATGGCGCTGAGGAGCAGATAAAGAGAGATCCTTCATGTAAAAAAGAGGTGCAGCGCTTTCTGCGGCGCTGCGCCTCTTTTGGTGTTTTGTTACGCTCTGGTTTTGTCTCACAAGTCAACGGGATCCTGCGGCACCATACTGTATACAGCTGGTAAACTTCGGGTTGGCTCCCGATGACACGGTCAATCTTGGGGAAGGCGGCCAGCAACGATCCGGTAGTACGCGCCGGCGGTGATGCGGTATACCAGCATGTACAACAGGGCAAACGCGACCAGACTCCCCGCGGTGACCCAGGCAAAAAGCCAGGCGTCCTGGGAGATGAACAGCATCAGCAGCTTTTTGACCATGGGGTATGCGAACGCCATATGACATCCGGCCAGGATCAGAGGCAGGAAAAACAGGGTGAGCAGCTGGGAGTGGATGCTTTTGCGGATGTCCTGGCGGGTCATGCCGACGTTCTGCATGATCTGGAAGCGCCGCTGATCCTCGAAACCTTCGGTGATCTGCTTGTAGTACATGATGAGCACGGTGGCGATGAGGAACACGATGCTCAGGGCGACCCCCAGGAACAGCAGACCGCCATAGAGCCCGTAGAGCTCCCTGCGCGCCACCGCACGGCCCTCCAGGACCAGGGAAAACGTGCCTGTCTGCATCAGCCGATCGATCGGGCTGTCCTCCAGCAGCGTCGAGATCTTCTCAGGCAGCTGGAGCTGTTCGGCATCGGAAAGGCCCGTGTCAAAGCAGAGGCCCCAGTGATAGTTGATCATGCGGTCGCCGTTGTAGTCCGCCAGGCGGTCGATTCCTCCCAGGGCGCACTCTAGGTCCGGCACCACCAGATAAATGCTGGAGGTAATGTTGACCAGGGCGCTTCGGGTCTCGCCGGGGGCAAAGTCTGGGAGGATCTCCCGGACCCGGAAGGTCTTTCCGTGCTGGAAGGTGATGCTGTCCCCCGTGAAAGCGTCCCGGTTGCTCCACACCAGACACTCGTCCTCGGCCAGGGTCACCGGTTCCGATACGGAGCGGTTGTACTCCTCCAGCGGGATAAAATAGAAGACATGCAGGTCGGACAAGTTGTCGCCTATGCCGAAATCGACCTCCTGGGGGTCCAGAATGACCGTGCTGTCTCGGAAGACGCCCGAAATGTCTGCGTAGGTGCTCTCCAGGACATGGTCCATCCGGCTGCCAAGCTGTTCCGCACAGGCCGTAAAGGTCTCCTTCACGGTTTGCGTGACCCCGGTCTGTGGGCCCAGACTGCTGCTTTCCGCAAGGGAGAGGGTGATGTTGATGTCTCGGGGATAGAGGGTGTTTAGGGAATGCTCTGTGCCGAAATAGAGACAGGAGGTGGAGGAGAGCATCACCAGGACCATGGTGGCCAGGATGCAGATGGAGGCCAGCCCGGCGCCGTTGCGCTTCATCCGGTAGGCCATGGAGGACACGGACACAAAGTGATCTTTTTTGTAATAGTACCGCTTGTTTTTCTGCAGCAGACGGCAAAACGCGACAGAGCTGGAGATCAGCAGCAGATAGGTGCCCACGATGACCAAGAGCACCGCTCCAAAAAAGACCGTCAACACCTCCAGCGGGCTTTGGATGGTCAGGGCCATCCAGTAGGCGCCGGCAAGGAGCAGGACCCCCACCAGACCCAAAAACCAGTTGGCTTTAGGCGCCTTTTCACCCACTGCTTCGCTTTTGAGCAGATCTGTGGTAGAGGTTGTCCCCACCTGGAGGAGATCGTGGAGGAGGATCAACAGGAAGATGCCTCCGTAGATGAGAACGGTCCAGCAAATGTCCTGCGGGGAGATCCACAGGTCGTAGCGCACGTTCCCCATCGAGATGTTGATTAGCAGCAGCTCCGCCAGCTTGGAAAAGGTGATGCCCAACCCCAGGCCCACCGCCACCGAGCCCACGCCCAGCAGCAGGGTCTCCCAGCACAGGATGGCGCCCAGCTGCCGCCGGCCCATGCCCAGCACACTGTACAGGCCAAACTCCTTTTTCCGCCGCCGGGTGAGGAAGGAATGGGTGTAAAACAAGAACAGGACCGAAAACAGCGAGATCACCCAGGTGCCCAGGGACAGGATCACGCGCAGCCCACTGGACCCGGCGACCTCCTCCAGGGCGGGAGAACCGGTGAGGCTGCGCAGGATGTAGTACATCATCACCATCAGCACGCAGGTAAAGCCGTAGGGCAGCACCAGCTGACGGTTCTTTTTCAGGCCGTCAAAGGCCAGCCGGGGATAAAAGCTCAGGTTCATGCCTGGACCTCCTTCCCCGTGGCCAGTAAGGTCAAGGTGTCGGAGATCTTCTGGTACAGCTGTTGGTCGGTGTTCTCCCCCCGATACAGCTGGTGGAACACCTCGCCGTCCTTGATGAACAGCACGCGTCCGGCAGAGCTGGCCGCCTTCACCGAATGGGTGACCATCAGGATGGTTTGTCCCGAACGGTTGACCCGGGCAAAGAGGTTCAACAGCTCGTCGGTGGAGCGGGAATCCAATGCGCCGGTGGGTTCATCTGCCAAGATGAGCCGGGGACCGGTGATTATGGCCCGGGCAACGGCGGCGCGCTGCTTTTGCCCGCCGGAAACCTCATAGGGGTATTTTTGCAGGATCTCCGCGATCCCCAGCTGCTGGGCCATGGGCAGCAGCCGGGCCATCATTTCTCCGTGGCTCTTGCCCTGCAGCACCAGGGGCAGGAAGATGTTGTCCTGGATGGTAAATGTGTCCAGCAGGTTGAATTCCTGGAACACAAAGCCCAGGTTGTCCCGCCGGAATGCCGCCAGGTCCGCTTCCTTCACGGTGGCGATATCCCGCAGGTCCAGGCGGACGCTGCCGCCGGTGGGGCGGTCCAGCCCGGCCAGAATGTTGAGCAGCGTGGTCTTGCCTGAACCGCTTTCGCCCATGATGGCCACGTATTCGCCCTCTTCCACGGAGAAATTCACGTCCCGCAGGGCCTGAACGGTGTTGCCGCCGAACCGGCTGGAATAGGTCTTTTTCAGTCCTTCCACTTCCAAAATGCGCATGGAAAAGCGCCTCCTTTACAAGCATGTGGCCCTATTGTACACCGGAAAACGGCGGGATTCCATGGGATCTCCTTACGAAACGGCGGCGAATCCTTACAGTTTTGTACGAATTGGCTCCAGCGCCCCAATGCAGAAAACCCGCCGGAGCGCTGCCCGGCGGGCGGGGAGGACCGAGGGCTCCTCTCCGATGCAGGTCATTCCGGCCGCAGGGGGTATTGGGCAAAATCCAGGAACACCCGGGTGCCGACCCCCACGGAAGATTCCACCCATATGCGCAGGCCCAGATTCTCACACACCCGGCTGCAGAGGTACAGGCCCAGCCCGCTGGCCTTTTGATCCTGCCGCCCGTTGAGCCCGGTGAAGCCCTTTTCAAAGATCCTTGGCAGGTCCTCTGGGGCGATCCCCGTGCCGGTGTCCTCCATGCACAGGACCGTTTCTCCCCAAGCGTACAGCCGGATCCCGCCGGATCGCGTATATTTCAGAGCGTTGGACAGCAGCTGCTCCAAGACGAAGGAGAGCCACTTTTCATCGGTGACGGTGCGGATCCCGGTGGGGGAGAAGTCCACCCGGAGCTTTCGGTCGATGAATTCCGCAGCGAATCGGGCAATCGCCGCACGACAGACCCCATCCACATCCGTTTCGCGAAACACGTAGTCGGTGGCTGGGGCGTCCAGGCGCAGGTACGCCAGCACCATGCTCACATACTGCTCGATGCGCAGCAGGTCCGCAGTCAACCGGCGGGCAAGTGGGGTGTCCTCGTTTTGCAGTGCCAGCTGCATGGCGGCGATGGGGGTTTTGATCTGGTGGGCCCACACCGTATAGTAATCGGTGGCTTCCCGGGCACGGCGGTCACTTTCCTGTTCCAGCTGGCGCAGCTGGCTTTTCAGTTCCCGGGCGATCTCCAAAAGGTCCTGGGCCTCCAGGGTCAAGGGTTCCGGCACTTCGTCCAGCAGCAGGTTCGGCTCCCGGCGGATGGGCAGAAGTTCCCGATGCCGGTGGACCTTCACCCAGACCTCTCGGGCCAGCAGCAGGACCCCTGCCAGCGCACAGATGCCCGCCGGATACAGCACCGCGGCCACCGGCAGACGGTACAGCCAGAAGCTCACGGCAAAAACGCAGCAAAACCCCAGGAATGCACCGATGGTACCCCGGCGTTCCCACAGACATCTGCCAACCAGTCCCATAACGAACCTCCTCATTTTACCAGGTAGCCTACCCCGAACTTGGTGGTGATAAAATCCTCTAGGCCGGCGGCGTCCAGCTTTTTGCGCAGCCGGTTCACATTGACGGTCAGGGTGTTCTCATCAATGAAGCTTTCCGTTTTCCAGAGTCGCTCCATCAGCTTTTCCCGGCTGACGACCCGGCCTTTGTTTTCCATCAGACAGCACAGAATGCGGAATTCGTTTTTTGTCAGATCCACTTCGGCACCCTGAAAGACCAGTGTCCCGTCTCCGGTATTGAGCAGTGCGCCCCGGTGCTCCAGCACAGGCACATCGTCTGCAAAGTCATAGGTCCTGCGCAGCAAAGCCTGGATCTTGGCCATTAGTACCGCATAGTCAAATGGTTTTGCGATAAAGTCGTCGGCGCCCAGATTCATGGCCATCACGATGTTCATGTTGTCGGCAGCGGAAGACAGGAAAATGATGGGCACCTTGGAGATCTCCCGGATCTTTGCGCACCAGTGGTAGCCGTTGAAAAAGGGGAGAGAAATATCCAACAGCACCAGATGGGGAGAAAAGGCTTGAAATTCGCCTAGGATATCCTGGAAATTCTGCGCACAGCACACATCGTACTTCCACATCTTTGCCCGCGCTTCGATGGCCTGGGCAATGCGAAGGTCGTCCTCCACCAGCATGAGTTTGTACATGGTTATCCCGCTTTCTGGTTGTTACAGGTCCTCAGCGGATCCTGGGGGTATTCTAGCACAGTTTTTCAGGGAAGTCCAGACCGGACACTGCACAAGGAAAATTCCCTTTTCCTGACCGGGCGGCAGAAGCCCCGCTCCTGCGCCGGGCAGAGAGCGGGGTGTTGGGGAAAACTTTGATTTTAGGTAGCCTTCAGACGGCGGGACACGCGTCCCCTTGCATATGAGAGCAAAGGACGGAGCAAACAAATGGGTTGCACCCGCCGTTTTGCCGACGGACAGGGTCCGCAGGTTTTTCGCTTCATGCGAAAAGGGCCCGGGCAGAATGCCCGGGCCGCAAAACGGCGGACCAGCTGTGCGCAGTTACTGGCCCAGCCCCATTTCAGCGCGGACCTGTTTGAAGCACTCCACGGCGAAATCCAGATCTTCGATGCTGTGCGCGGCGGACACCTGGGTGCGGACCCGGGCTTTTCCCTTGGGCACGACAGGATAGCAGAAACCGACGACATAGACGCCCTTGTCCAGCATGCGGGCGGCAAATTCTTGAGCGATCTTGGCGTCATACAGCATGACCGGGACGATGGGATGGGTACTTTCGGGCACATCGAATCCTGCCGCTTTCAAAGCGGCACGGAAGTGCGCGGTGTTCTTTTCCAATTTGTCCCGCAGATCGGTGGATTGAGAGAGGAGATCCAATACGGCGATGGCGGAAGCGCAGATGGACGGTGCAAGGGTGTTCGAGAAGAGATAAGGCCTGGAACGTTGGCGGAGCAGATCGACGATCTCTCTGCAGGAAGCGGTATAGCCGCCGGACGCGCCGCCCAGCGCCTTGCCCAGAGTACCGGTGATGATATCTACCCGGTCGGTGACGCCCCAATATTCCGGGGTGCCCCGGCCGGTCTTCCCGATGAATCCGGCCGCGTGGCTGTCGTCCACCATGACCAATGCGTCGAATTCGTCCGCCAGGTCACAGATCGCAGGCAGGTTCGCGATGTATCCGTCCATGGAGAAAACGCCGTCGGTGGCGATCATCTTGATGTGGCAGCCTTGGTCCTGAGCGGCCTGCAGCTGTGCCCGCAGGTCTTCCATATCGTTGTTTTTGTAGCGGAAGCGCTTGGCCTTGCACAGGCGGATGCCGTCGATGATGCTGGCATGGTTGAGCTCGTCCGAGATCACCGCATCCTCGGGCCCCAGAAGGGTCTCAAAAAGACCGCCGTTGGCGTCATAGCAGGAAGAATAGAGGATGGTATCTTCTTTGCCTAGAAAATCGGAGAGCTTTTTCTCCAAGGTGATGTGCTGCTCCTGGGTGCCGCAGATGAAGCGAACCGAGGAAAGGCCGTAGCCCCAGCGGTCATAGCTTTCTTTGGCGGCCGCGATCAGCCGGGGATCATCCGCCAGGCCCAGATAGTTGTTGGCGCACAGGTTCAGCACATTTTTGACCTGGGTGGTGTCGATGTGCGCGGATTGCGGGGTGGTGATGTGGCGCTCGTTCTTGTAGGTGCCGCTCTCCCGCATGGCGGTGAGCTCCTCCCGGTAGCGTGCGATGGCTTGTTTCATGAGAGACCTCCTTGTTGATTCAGGACATGCATGTGAACTGTATTCGGGAATCGGTGATGGCAAACTGTCAGGCTCCCCAGGACATGATGACTTTTCCGGCGTTGCCGGAGTTCATGGCGGCGAAGCCTTCTTCAAATTGGGTGTAGTGGATGCGATGGGTAATGATGGGAGACAGGTCCAGGCCACCCTCTACCATGGCCATCATCTTGTACCAGGTCTCGTACATCTTCCGGCCATAGATGCCCTGGATGCACAGGCCTTTGAAAATGATCTGGTTCCAGTCGATGTCCGCGCCCGGCTGCTGGATGCCCAAAAGGGCGATCTTGCCGCCGTTGCGCATGTTGTCGATCATGCTCCGCAGGGCCTTGTCGCTGCCGCTCATCTCCATGCCCACGTCGAAGCCCTCTACCATATGTGCCGGCCCCAGCACGTCTTCCAGACGGTCACGGGAGATATTGACCGTGTGGGTGGCACCCATCTTTTTACACAGATCCAGGCGGTAATCGTTCATGTCGGTGACGACCACGCTGCGGGCACCGTTTTTTCGGGCAATGGCTGCCGCCATCATCCCGATGGGGCCTGCGCCGGTGATCAGCACGTCTTCGCCAACGACATCAAACATGAGGGCGGTGTGGGTCGCGTTGCCGAAGGCATCAAAGAAGGAGACCCAGTCTTCGTCGATGCCCGGATTGATGGGGATGACGTTGGTGGCAGGGATGACGATATATTCTGCAAAAGCGCCGTCCCGCTGGACGCCGACGCCCTTCGTATCCCGGCACCACTGTCCATTGCCAGCCCGGCAGTTGCGGCAGTGCCCGCAGACGATGTGCCCCTCGCCGGAGACGATCTGTCCCACGTGATACGCGGTGACGCCAGCGCCCAGCTTCTCGATCTCGCCCACGTATTCATGGCCGATGGTCAATGGCGGCTTCACGTTCTGCTGGCTCCAGGGGTCCCAGTTGTATATGTGTACATCGGTGCCGCAAATGGCGGTTTTGTGGATCTTGATCCGCACTTCGCCCATGCCTGGCTCCGGGATCGGGACCTGTTTGAGGGTTAAGCCTGTTCCCGGCGCCTCTTTGACCAATGCATCCATCATGCCTGCTGGCATACTCCCACTTCCTTTTTGCAGATTGGTCCCGGCAGACCGCCGGTCCTTCAAAGTCAAGTCTAGCACTTCGGCGGTGTCTTTTCAATACGCGCATTTTCGGAAAATGTGAAAAAATCCAAGGCCTCTCCGCATGGGTGGCCCGTCCCGAGGCGAGGGAGAACCCAAACAACAGGGCCGCCTCCCAACGGGAGGCGGCCCTGCGGCAAATCACTTGTTATTGGATGTGCTCGTGGATCCAAGCGCAGTCATCGGCCAGGCACTGATCGTGCTCTCCGTAGAAGCCCTCGCGTTCCACGACCCAGAAGGCTTCAAAATCCTGTTCGTTCAGGGCGGCGCGCACCTCCGCCCAGTCGATGTTGGATTCCGGTGCGCCCAGTTTGCACTGGACTTCGAACCGCTTCTTGCCCTCAGGGCTGTTGTTGCGGGCCTCAAACTGGTCCAGGATCTTCTGCCGTTCTTCCAGAGGCATTTCTGCAGCGTTTGCAAAGGGGCTGCCGCCGCCCTGCTGGGCGGCTTCATGCCGAGAGGCGGGACGGGGCCCGGGCCCCTGTACCCGGCTGTTCTCCTTGACGTGAATGGCCACGAAACGGCCCAGGTGCTGCCGGATGAAGGAGGGCGGATATACGCCGCCGTTCATGGCCCAACCGCAGTCCAGCTGGAAAAAGCACTTGGAGCTGTTTTCCAGGACGGTCTCCAGCAGCATTTTCCCCTGGTCCACAAAGAATTCCTGGCTGTGATTGTGATAGCCCACTTTGATGCCGTAAGGAGCGGCCATTTCCGCCATAGCATCCAATTCATGGGCCACCTCGATGGCCTCTTCGGTGGTGTTAAAGGGGGTGCCCGCCCAGATCACAGCCTTGGCGCCCAGAGCGGCCATTTTCTGTACTGTCTCTTTGTCCGGCTTGGCGTGAATGGAGACGATCTCCAGGCCGATCTCCTCAGCCCAGGCTTTGATCTCCTCCACGGAGTTGTTTTCCAGATCTACGGGCAGCAGCTCAACGCCGTCATAGCCCAGGGATTTGATGGTCTGGAATTTTTCCTTCAGGGTGGGGCCCAGGCCCAGATAACTGGCAATGCCGCCGAAGGAATATGTACCGATGTTGACTTTCATGAGAGACTTCCTTTCCGTTGCAGGTTTTTCGTCCGCCGGTCACGGCAGACGTTTGAGACAGCAGTTTTTGGCCTTTTTCCCACTGCCGCAGGGGCAGAGGTCATTGCGGCCGACCGTCCTGAATTTTTCCCGTTCCTGCGCAGCAGCCCGGGCCATGATCTCCTGGGGCGGGCAACCCCTGCGGCTCAGGTCCATCGCCAGACGGAGCAATGGGACGGCATAGTCGTAAAAAGAACGCAGTCCCGGACAGAGGACCTCCTGCCCGGGTTCCCCGGCAAGACTGGCGCCGAACCGGTGCTTGGGGCATCCCCCGCCGCACAGAGGCAGATAGGGACAGTCTCGACAGGCTTGGGTCAGCCCCGTTTCTTTGGCAGCCCCAAAGGCCCGCTGGGCAACGCTTTCCGCCAGCTTCGCCAGGGGAGACTCCAACACGGAGCCCAGCCGGTGTGCCTGGTCCACAAAGTGGTCGCAGGCATATACCGCACCGTCCCGCTCCACCACCAGCACATCGCCGCAGGTCTTGCGCAGGTTGCACAGCCGGGGCGGCTCGCCTGCCAGTGCGGCTGCGGTTTCGCTGAACAGCTGAACACTTTGGGTGTGCAGGTCGTGGAAAAACCACTGGGCGAATACATCCTTGAGAAATTCCCCGTAGGCCTCTCCGGAAACGGTTTCTTGAGTGGGGAGGCCGGCCGCGTCCCGCTCCACGATGGGGATGAACTGCATCCAGCCGGTGCCCATTTCTTTGAGAGCCTGATACGTCTCCCGGCCGTGCAGGGCCGTTTCCGCTGAGACCGTGCACAGCAGGTCCGGCTGGATGCCCCGAGCCTGCAGACGTCGGATCGCCGCTGCAGAGCGCTCCCAGGTCGGGGCGCCGGCAGCGTCTTTCCGGTGCAGATCGTGGAGCCAGGGAGCGCCGTCGATGCTCACACCCACATCAAAATGTTCCCGAGCGAAAAAATCCACCCAATGTTCATCCAGCAGGATGCCATTGGTCTGCAGATTGTTCCAGATCTCCAGATCTGCAGGGCAGAACTTTTTCTGTAGAGAGACGGCCCGTTCAAAAAAGTCCAGCCCTGCCAGGGTGGGCTCGCCACCGTGCCAGGTGAAGGAGGCGACCGGTCCGGGCACGCTCTCCAGATAGTTTCGGATAAGCGCTTCCAGCACTGCGTCGGTCATGACCTGCATGGGTGCACTGCCGTTGTCTGCTTCCAGATAGTAGCAATAGGCGCAGCGCATATTGCACAGAGAGCCGATGGGCTTGACCATGACCACGAATTCCCGGGAAGCCCGGTTATCCCGGTTCACCGCAGGTGCTTTTCAAAGAAGGCAAAGACCTTCTCCCAGGAATCCATGGCCTGCTCCTGGCGGTACATCCCGTTGTGGTAATACCAGAAGCCATGGCCGGCCCCGTCGTACCGGTGGAATTCATACTCCTTTCCGGCAGCCTTCAGGCCCTCCTCCAGACGGTCGACCTCTTCCTTGGGCGGGTGCATGTCGTCGTTGCCGAAAATGCCCAGCAGGGGGCACAGGACTTCGCTGGCGCGTTCCACCGGTGCGCCACCGCCCCAGCAGTCCACCGCGGCGTCAAACCCCTCGATGCCGCAGGCTGCCAAGAACGCATGGCGTCCGCCGGAACAGGTGCCGATGACGCCCACTTTTCCGTTGGACTTGGGCTGGGCTTTGAGGAATGCCAGCGCGTCCCGGCAATCGTCCATCACGTGCTCGTCCGGCACACCGCCGGCTGCCCGGGCGGCCTGCGCCACCTGGGCGGGGTTGCCGGAGCCAAAGTCCCGGTAGAGATCGGGGCACACTACGGCATAACCATGCTGGGTGAAGCGCCGGGCCGTTTCCCGGTAGAACTCATCCCAGCCGGGCATATGCGGGATGAGCACGATGCCCGGGACCGCCTGATCGGTGAGCGGCCGGGAATAGTACGCCCGGATGGCCCGGTCGCTCTTTCCGGTGACAGTCACCGTTTCCGCGATCATTCCTTCGTACTTACCGGTGTCAAGATCGTTCCACATTGAAAAAACTCCTTTCCGAAAATGGATGGGGATAGGATAAAAGCTGCTTTCAGTATACCTTGTTTTGGGAGATCCGTCAAGCGCTGTGCTCTGGTCGGGATGTTCCGGAAAGCGCTGCTTCGGTACGAAAAAGGGCACAGCCAGCGGCTGTGCCCTTTTGGGAGATCGGATGAGCGGGGAAGAGACGATCATTTCTTCTCTTCTTCCTTTTTCTCTTCCTTTTCGTCCTTCTTTTCTTCCTTCTTCTCGAACTCGGCGCGGCGCTTCTTGCCTTCTTCCAGCTTCTTCTCCAGCTCGGGAGAGAACTTCCGCGGGATGACGTTGACAGGAGCGTTGAGGATCTGCTCGCTGAGGGTCACCACAAAATTCAGGGTGATCATGAAGGAGTCGGGATCCAGGTGATCCATGGTGTCGTGACGGTTGTGGATCGTGGCGCCGCCCATGGGGTTCAGACGTGCAAAGGAGCAGGAGGGCACACCGGCGTTGGCAAAGCTGGTGGAATCGGAGGAGTACAGGTCCATCTTGGCGGTCAGCGGATAGGCGTTCAGCTTGGCCACGTATTCGATGGCGTGCATGACGTCTTCACTGGCGGAGCAGCACAGATATTCATACCCCAGGGTAACGCCGGTCATGTCGAAGTTGATGTTGAAGATGTAATTCTCCAGCTCGTCCTTATGGGCCTTGCAGTATTCCCGAGAGCCCACCAGGCCGATCTCCTCAGAGCCGCACCAGATGAACTTTACGGTACGCTTGGCGGGATGCTCGGCAAAGTGATGCAGCAGCTCCAGGATGGTGATGGAACCGGTCATGTTATCCCAGGCACCGGTGGAGTAGCGAACCGAGTCATAGTGAGCGGTAAAGGCCAGCACTTCCTTCTTCAGGACGGGGTCGGTGCCTTCTATCGTGGCCACTACGTTCTGGCTCTGGCCCTTGGCCTCGCCGTTCTGCTTGACGATGACCTTCACCTTTTCGGGGTGCATACGCACCAGCTTTTCCGCGTCCTTGATATGGATGGACAGGGCGGGCACCTTCACGTCGCCCTTGCCGAACACGTTGCCGGGACGCAGCTCGGTCTTCATCTCGGGATCCTCGAAGAAGTTGCCGCGCATGGTGATATAGGCCAACGCGCCCTTATCCGCCAGCTTCTTGGCGAAGTCGGGGCCGGTGCGGCCCTGGACCAGGCAGATCTTGCCGGACACGTCGATCAGGTTGGCGTCCACTGCGTTCTCGATGTACACCAGCGGGGCCTCGATGCCCTCGTCGGGGGTGCAGCCGCTCTTGCCCAGGGCGATGCACACGTACTCCTTATATTCGGGAGCGGTGACGGCAAAGAACGACTGGGTGATCTCAGGCATATCGATCTCATAGGACTCCAGGTGGGCCTCCACGCCGGACTTGGCGCACTCGGCGATGAGCATTTCGGCAGCCTTTTTCTCGGCAGGGGTGCCGGTGACGCGTTCGAAGCTCAGGTCGGTCAGAGCCTTCCAGGCTCTCTCCTTACAAACAGACATTGGAAGTAACCTCCTTATGGATTGATCGTTCGGCTTTTATGATACGTCTTTACCTTCGATTTTGCAAGCCTTTTTCCAAAAAAATTCAAAAAAGCGATCGGCTCGACTGATTTTGCCGGCGGGCTCCTGCTTTTTGTGCGGAAAAATAAAGCGAAATTTTGAATCGAATATGCTTCATGGCGGCTACCTCTTTTAGCCGCCGTATCTTTCGGAAAAGTCTATCGCTTCTCAAAAAAAAGAAGCGGCGGCTTCGATTTCTCAAAAGCCGCCTCGAAAGAGTGGTCGCGTGAAACGACCTCTGCCGTACAACGGCTTTTTCTTTATACCGTCGTCGGGCAGAATCTATTTTTTTGTTCTACTCCTGTCAAATTCCCGTCGGTGTCGTACAGGGTTTGCACATTGATTTTACCACTATCTGCGGAATGAAAGGTGAATGTGCCACCATTGGGTGAAATGTCAACAAAGCTGTTTACAAGCTGCCCATTATAATAAACATTTCCGGCACCACTGGCATTTTCAGCTTCAACATATTCAATTCCAAACGCAGTATATTTTTCAAAGATTTCAGAAAACGTCTTTGCATTGGGGTCATTGACGCCATCAACATAGGTTACAGCTTCGGAAGGACCGTTCAACCTGGACAAGTCCCGATTAGAAAATTCCTCTTGACTGCATCGCTCCATCCCAATGAGCTCACCAAACTGATTTATGCTGCCGTCTTTGTTGACCCTTGCTGCGCGGATAGTGTGAATGTCTACACTGCCTTGTTCGTTTCGGAAATCGCAATAGATGCTTTCTGTTCCGTCATTCAGCTTGACCCCGTCGTAGAAGGATCGCACCAGCTCACCGTCAAAGAACAATTCGTTTTTGCTTTCGTCATACCGCAAACCGAACGCTTCGTACTGTGAATCGGATACGGGGATTTGAGGCGTCTTGTCTTGTGGGAAGTAAGTTTGTGCAGCACCATCCAAAGGATCCTTCATACTGCTGCCGTTTGTGCCCTCGTTTTCATACGCGCTGTTGGAAACTGTTTTTCCCGATCCGTCGGACAAAGGGGACGCAGCTTGTGTGCTGCAAGCGGCTACACTGCCCAGGGCGAGCAAGCCAAGCACGCCGATCAATATCAGTTGTCTTTTCATGGGGTCAGCACCCGTCCTTGCTTTGAAAGTATCAAGAGTATAACAGAACAGTTTGTGATACGGTCATTGCGCAGAATCACCCTCTGCTGCGGGTCCCGGTTGCGCTTCCGACACCCCTTCAGGTTCGGGTTCCGGCACAGGTTCTTCCGGGGGCTGATAGAGGGGCAGGGTCACAGTCACCGTGAACAGGTCCCCTTCTGTGCGTACCTGCAAGGTGCCGCCGCTGGCCTCGGTAAAGCTCTGGGCGATGGACAGCCCCAGGCCGCTGCCGTCGCCGGTCCGGTTCAGGTCTCCCCGCACGAACCGTCCAGTCAGCTCCTCCCCGGTGCGGGTGAGCTCCGCCTTGGATACGTTTCGCAGCGTCACCCGGGCCTGGCCCTCCTCCGCCTGCAGGGAGACATATGCCCGGGATCCCTCCAAGGAATACTGCGCGCAGTTGCGCAGCAGGTTCTGGAATACCCGGTACAGGCGCTGTCCGTCGGCAAACACCGGGACCGGCTCCTCGGGAATGTCCATCCGCCAGGTGATCGGCGCCGCAGACACCACTTCATCCAGCTCCGCAAAGGTCTGGCGCAGCAGTCGCGCCAAGTCCAGTGGCTCCGGCCGCAGGGCGATATTCCCCGTGGCGGCTTTGGAGACCTCGAACACGTCCTGCACGATCTGCCGCAGACGCTCTGCCTTGATGGCGATCACATTTACATAATCTTCTGCCTGTGCCGGCAGTTCCTCTTTTTTCAGCAGCTCGATATAGCCGATCACCGAGGTCAGGGGCGTCTTGATGTCGTGGGACATGTTGGTGATCAGTTCCACCTTGGTGCGCTCGGAGCGCACCCCTTCGTCCACGGCCCGCTGGAGCCCCGTATGGATCATGCTCAGTTCCATGGCGCTGGTGTACAGGTCTGAGGTCTGGGGCAGAGGACAGGGCACGTCCAGGTTGCCCTGATACACCTGGTGGAGCTGCCACTGCAGGATGTCCACATCCCGGAGCAGACGGCGAGTCTCCCAGGTATACCACGCCCAGATCGCGCAGCCCCCGGCGATGGCCAGCAGCACGATGAGGGGGCTTAGAAAGGGATATTGCCACAGGCGGGTCCGGTGGTCCACGATGTCCAGAGCAAAGACCGTGGCCGGAACGATCGCCAGCGTACACGCCGCAGCCACGATAAACCGACGGAGATCGAGCTTTGCCAATGGGGTCTCCTTCTTGCAGCGGTCCACCCAGGTGAGGATGGAGTGGATGATGTTGTGGCGGAAGTACCGACGGTTGACGCCAATGTCGAGACACAGCAGATAGAGCCACAGCACCGCCAGCACGGCTATGGAGATGAATCCGGTCAGGATGCGGAGAGAATCTTCCAAAGGAGTGTAGTCCAGATATGACCAAGACTGGCCGTCCATGCCTACCCATTGGACGCTCGTGGGCTGGACCACATCTATCAGCTTTGCCAGGATCGGGACGGCGCAGGCGCAGTAGAGGAACGTGAGCAGAAGCTTGACCTCCACCCAGAGCTTCCCCAGCAGGGCCCCCAGCCGGTAGGCCACCTGGCGCCGCTCTTTCCGGAAGATCACGGCTAGGACGATCATTCCCGCCAACAGGAGCAGGATCGAGCCTCCCGCAACCACGGCCTGCACCATCCACAGGTCGGACGCCCAGCTGGCCAGAGCGTTTAAGGTCAGCCAGCCGTCGAACATCGGGATCATGATGTAGATCACGGCCACGGTGCCCCCTACCAGCAGGAGGATCAGTGCGAGCATGGCCACAAAGGAGACCACGCCCTTAAAAACGTCAATGCCTTTCAAATTTGTATCCAATTCCCCACACCACCTTTAAATATTCTGGAGCGCTCGGGTTCAGCTCGATCTTCTCCCGGATGCGGCGGATATGGACCATCACCGTATTCTCGGTGGTGTACGCCTCGTCTCCCCACACCCGTTCATAGATCTCTTCTGCCGGGAAGATCCGCCCGGGGTTGCGCATCAGCAGCTCCACGATCTTCATCTCCGTGGGCGTCAGCCGCACGGGCTCGCCGTCCGCATACAACACCTTTTCCTGCAGATTGAACGTGAGCCGACCGTTGACCAGCACCTGGGAGGTCTGGTTGTACATGTCCCCCAGGCGGGTATACCGCCGCAGATGAGAACGCACCCGGGCCATGAGCTCCATGGGGTTGAAGGGTTTGGTCACATAGTCGTCGGCGCCCATCTCCAGCCCCAGCACCTTGTCCGTGTCCTCGCTCTTGGCGGAGAGCACGATCACCGGTACGTTGCGTTTCTCCCGGATGCGCATCATGGTGGAGAGCCCGTCCAGCCGGGGCATCATCACGTCCAGCAGGATGAGATGGATATCCTGGGCGCTGAGGACGTCCAGGGCCTGCATCCCGTCATACGCTGTGAAGACCGTGTATCCCTCCGCCTCCAGCAGCAGGGCAATGGCCCGCACGATCTCCCGATCATCGTCCACCACCAGAATGTTTTTCCCGTTGAGCGGTTTCTCCATGGCGTCTTTCCCCCTTGCACGTTTAGTGTAGGCCCGGTTTCTTACGGCTCCCCGCCCGGATTCCTTACAGTTTTCTTACAGCCTGCTTTCCAGCCATTGTAGCATATTTCCCGGCGACTGGCAACGCGGGTCTGATTTTTCCCGGGGAGGAATACACTGTACCGGAAAGGAGCGAATGCCATGAAACTGCGAAACGACCGAAAGACCCTCCGCAGGTTGCTGGCGGCGGCCCTGGCCTTGGCCGCCGCGGCCGGCCTCTGGGCGGTCCGGACCGGCCCCGGAGAGGCGGTGCAGACCGCCGCAGAGATCACCAACTGGGGTTTGCATTTCGGGGAGGAGGGGGCCCCGCCTACCGGCAACGCCACCAGTGCATATCTGGCCGGGTACAACGCCCTCTACTGTGCCGATCCCTCCGAAAAGGTGCTGTATCTGACCTTTGACGCGGGTTTTGAGAACGGCCACACGCCGGACATTTTGGATGCCCTGAAAAGACACGGAGTCAAAGCCACCTTTTTTCTGGTGGGCAACTATCTGGAGACCCAGCCCGATCTGGTCCGGCGCATGGTAGATGAGGGTCATGCCGTGGGCAACCACACCTACACCCATCCGGATATGTCGCAGATCGCCGACCGAGAGAGCTTTGCCAAAGAACTGACCCGCAACGAGGACAAATTCCGGGAGATCACCGGCCAGGAGATGAGCCGGCTGTACCGGCCGCCTCAGGGCAAATTCTGCGAGAGCAACCTGCAGATGGCCCAGGAGCTGGGCTACCGAACCGTCTTCTGGAGCCTGGCCTATGTGGACTGGTATGAAAATGACCAGCCCACCCGGGAAGAGGCGTTCGCCAAGCTCCTGCCCCGCATTCACCCGGGCGCTGTGGTGCTGCTGCACAGCACCTCCGCCACCAACGCCGCCATTCTGGACGAACTTCTTACCCGCTGGGAGGAGATGGGGTATACCTTTGGGGATCTGGAGGCATACTGCCCCTGAAGAATAAATCCAACAAATTTCTTTATTGGAAATATTTTTATGGGATTTGCCTGTACAATTTATACGGCAAAAAATGTCATCATTCGCGGCGAATCCGATGTTCGGCGCGGGGAATGGGGAAAAGAGGAGTCGTATGGAAGGGATCGTTCAGGCGCTGGTACAGTTTTTTGGGACCACCATCCCGGCCAAGCTCACGGTGTTCATCCTGTCGCTGATGCCGGTGGTGGAGCTGCGGGGCGGCATTTTGGCCGCCAAGCTGCTCCATGTGGACATGTTCCCTGCTTTTTTCATCTGTTTGGCGGGCACGCTGCTGCCGGTGCCGCTGATCCTTCTGTTTGTCAACAAACTCTTTGACCTGCTGCGCAATACCCGGTTCGTGCGTCTGGTGGACCGCCTGGAGGCCAAGGGCCGCAGTAAATTCGACAAGATCAACCGCTATGAGACGCTGGGGCTCATGCTGTTTGTGGCGGTACCGCTGCCCGGAACGGGAGCATGGACAGGCTCCCTGGCGGCTGCGCTGATGAAAATGGATTTCAAATTTGCCTTACTGTCGGTGGCGGTGGGCTCGTTCATCGCGGATGTCATCATGTGCCTGCTGTCCTACGGTCTGTTGGGCCGGGTGATGTAACATGGAGCGCTGGGATGTAGCGGTGGTGGGCGGCGGCGCCTCCGGGCTCATGGCGGCCCGATATGCGGCACGAGAAGGCAGCCGCACCCTGCTGCTGGAGGGCGGACCCAAACCCGGCAAAAAGCTGCTCTCCACGGGCAACGGCCGGTGCAATCTCTCCAATACGGACATTTCTCCCGACCATTACCGGGGTGACCGATCTGGCACCGCCCAGATCTTGGCGCGGTTCCCGGCTGCTGCGGCGCCTGCCGCCTTTGCTGATCTGGGACTGCTCTGCCGCACAGACGATCAGGGCCGGGTCTATCCCAACAGTCTGCAGGCGGCGGCGGTGCTCCGGGCACTGTGGTCCGGCTGTCAGGAGGCCGGTGTGCGCCTGTGCTGCGATTTTCCTGTGACTGCGATCTCCCGGCGTGCAGGGACCTTTGCGCTGGGGGGCCCCGCAGGGACGTGCCAAGCCCAGCGAGTCGTTCTTGCCTGCGGAGGCCGGGCGGCTCCCCGACTTTCCTGCCCCGCCGGGGGATATGACCTGCTTCGGCGCCTGGGCCACACGGTCACTCCGTTGGTCCCGGCGTTGGTCCCTTTGCGGACATCCTCTCGGGTCGCCGGCGCCCTCAAAGGCGTGCGCTGCCGAGGCCGTGCAGTGCTTCTTTCCCAGGGAGAACCGGTATACGCTGAGAGCGGGGAGGTCCTGTTTGGCGAAGGCCAGCTTTCGGGCATCTGCGTGTTTGATCTTTCCGCCCGGCTGTCCGGCTGCCGGGAGCCTGTAGTGGCATTGGACCTGCTGGAGGACTTCTCTCCCGAGAAAATATTGGCCTACCTAGAGAATCTCCGGGAAAACCGGCCCAGTTTGTCGGCCTGGGAGCTGTTTTCCGGCGCGCTGCCTCTGCGTTTGGGGCAAGAGGTCTGTCGAAGCGCTGGCTTGGACCGGGAAAAGACACTATCGAATCTCAGCGTGGGTGAACTGGAACGGGCAGTGCGCACTGTTAAAGCTTTTTCATTTCCGATCACCGGTCCCGGCAGCTGGGACAATGCACAGGTCACCGCCGGGGGTGCGGACTTGACGGAATTCGACCCGACCACCCTGGAGTCCCGCAGGGTCCCGGGGCTGTATGTCACGGGGGAGCTGCTCAATGTCGACGGTGACTGCGGCGGCTACAATCTGCACTGGGCTTGGGCCACTGGCGTTTTGGCCGGAAGGGCAGCAGGACAGAAAGGCGGCGACCCCATATGCTGAGGATCTCCGGTCTGCGGCTGGATCTGGACTATCAGGCGGGGGATCTGAAACAGGCCGCGGCCAAAAAGTTGGGCATTCCGGTGACCGCCATCGACGAGATCCGTCTGGCAAAACGCTCGGTGGATGCCCGCAAGCGGGATGAGGTGCACTTCGTGTGCACGGTCCTGGCATCTGTGGCGGGTTCCGAAGCCCGGCTGGCAGCCCGCCGCAGGGACCCTGCCGTGACGGTGGAGCCTCCGGAGGAAACGCCGCATGTGCCCCGATCCCGGTTGGCACAGCGCCCTGTGGTGATCGGTTTTGGTCCGGCGGGGATGTTTGCCGCCCTGTTGCTGGCCCGCTGTGGAGCCCGGCCTCTGGTGTTGGAACGGGGCTTGCCTGTGGAAGAGCGGACAAGCTCGGTCCGGACCTTCTGGCGCACCGGGCTGCTGGACCCCGAGAGCAATGTCCAGTTCGGCGAAGGTGGCGCGGGGGCCTTTTCCGACGGCAAGCTGAACACCGGCACCGGTGATGCCCGGATCCGCCGGGTCCTGGAGGACCTGGAACATTTTGGGGCGCCCCGGGAGATCCTCACCGATGCACGGCCCCATGTGGGCACGGACCGGTTGCCCCAGGTGGTGCGGGCCCTTCGGCAGGAGGTGCTCCGCCTGGGAGGCGAGATCCGGTTCTCCTGCCGTGTCACCGATTTTGATCTTCAGGGGGATCGCCTGGCGGGGGTGTGGATCCAGTCTCCCAGAGGCCGGGAGCGGGTGCCCTGCGCTGCCGCTCTGCTGGCGGCAGGGCACAGCGCCCGCGATCTGTTCGTGGTGTTGGATCGGTTGGGTGTTCCCATGGAGGCAAAGCCTTTCTCTGTCGGCGCTCGGATCGAGCATCCCGCGGCAGTCATCGACCGGGCCCGGTATGGGGCATTTGCGGGGCATCCGGCGTTGGGTGCGGCGGAATACCGCTTGGCCTGCCACTGGGAAAACGGGCGAGGTGTGTACACGTTTTGCATGTGTCCCGGGGGTTTGGTCACCGGGGCAGCCTCGGAGGAAGGCGGCGTAGTGACCAACGGCATGAGTGACTATGCCCGGGACGGAGCCAACAGCAACGCGGCCCTGCTGGTGGGTGTGAACCCGGCAGATTTCGGTGGGGAAGGACCTTTGGCCGGGGTGGCCTTTCAGCGGGAGATCGAGCGTGCCGCGTTTCAGGCGGCCGGCGGCGGGTATCGGGCACCGGCCCAGCGGGTGTGTGATCTCTTGGAGGGACGGCCTTCCCAAGTGTTGGATGGCGTACAGCCCACGTATCGGCCGGGCGTTGTCCCCTCGTCTTTGGAAACTTGCCTGCCCGGTTTCGTCATAGAGGCCATGCGCCAGGCTTTGCCCCGTTTGGGTCGACAGCTGCCGGGCTTTGACAGCGGAGATGCACTGCTCACCGGGCCGGAGACCCGCAGCTCCTCTCCGGTGCGAGTGCTGCGGGGGAAGGATCTTCAATCAGTAGGGGTGCGGGGGCTGTACCCCTGCGGAGAGGGCGCAGGCTATGCGGGAGGCATCGTGTCCGCCGCAGTGGACGGCCTGCGGGCTGCGGAGGCTCTGTTGGATAATCCGGAGCTGGCGCGGTAAAGCAGCTCCTTTGGCGCTGGAATCCTCGAGCTTGCCAGTGTGTCCTCCCCATGCATTTGGGACTTTCAGGTTTTTCGCGCCTGTTGAGCTCGAAACAGCTTAGTGCCGATGGACACGACCCGAGCCCTGTGCGGACCGGGAACTTGCAAGTTTTGTGATAATGTGATACAATCTCATTTTAGATTTTTCAGGGTGCGCAGCAGAGTGCGATCCCTCGGTTTTCTGTCGGTCAGCGGCCAATTGGGGCCGTTTCGATACAAGGAGTGGGTTTTCGGTGATGATTCTCAAACGGTGGGCGCTTGCCCCGTTGGATCGGGAGCGGGCGGCTGCGCTGGCCCAGCGGCACAGTCTGCCCAGCTATCTGGCTCTCCTGATGGAGGTCCGGGGCCAGCACACGGATCAGCAGGTGGCTGCTCTGATGGGGCCGGGCAGTGACTTTTCGGATCCGTTTTTGATGAAGGATATGGATAAGGCCGTGCGGCGCATCCGGCGGGCGGTGGACCAGTTTGAGCCCATTGTGGTCTACGGGGATTATGATGCCGACGGGGTGACTTCCACGGCCATGGTGTATTCGTATCTGCAGGCCATGGGCGCCGATGTGACCTACTACATCCCCCAACGGGCCGGAGAAGGGTATGGCATGAATCCGGCCTCGGTGGAGGCCCTGGCCCGGCGCGGCGTGCAGCTGATCATCACGGTGGATAACGGCATTTCCGCTGTGGAGGAGGTGGCACTGGCCAAAAGCCTGGGTATGGATGTGGTGGTAACAGACCACCACCAGCCTCATGAGAAACTGCCCGAAGCTGCTGCGGTGGTGGATGCCCACCGGCCCGACGATACCAGTCCGTTTAAGGACTTCTCCGGAGCGGGGGTGGCTCTGAAGCTACTGATGGCACTGGAAGAGGACGATCCCGAAGGGGTCGTGGAGGAATATGTAGACCTGGCGGCGCTGGGGACGGTGGCCGATGTGGTGGCGCTGACTGGGGAGAATCGCACCTTGGTGCGCCGGGGGCTCCGGAGCATCATGCGAGGCGCACGGTTGGGCGTCAATGCCCTGATGGAGGACGAGAACTTGACCCGGCCCGTCACAGCCAACCGGCTGTCCTTTTTTGCCATCCCGCGGATCAATGCCGCCGGGCGCATGGGCGTGCCGGAGCGGGCTGTGCGGCTGCTGTGCAGCGAGGACGAGGAGGAGGTCCGGGAGCTGGCAGCAGAGATCCTGGAGGACAACGAACGGCGGCGGCAGATGGAGAATACCATTGTGGAGGAGGTCATCTCCGCCGTGGAGGCGGACCCGACGCTGCAGTACAGCCGGATCATCGTGGTGGCCGGAGAAGGCTGGCATCCGGGGATCATCGGGCTGGCGGCTGGAAAGATCGCCGAACGGTACGGAAGACCCTGCATGGTGCTGTCCATTGACGGAGAGACCGCCAAGGGCAGCGGCCGGAGTGTGGAAGGGTTTCCCTTATTTGATGCCTTGTGCGCCTGTGCCCGCCTGCTGGATCATTTTGGGGGGCATCCCATGGCGGCAGGCGTCACCATCCGGCGAGAATTTATAGATGAATTCCGCCGCACCTTGAACGCCTATGCGGCAGCCCATTTTCCTGAGATGCCCGCACCGGTGGTGCATCTGGATGCGCGGCTGAATCCTGCGGTGGTTTCTCCCGACATTCCCCGGCAGCTGCAGGCTTTGGAGCCTTTCGGAGCGGGCAATCCGGCCCCGCTGTTCGGGCTGTTCGGGATGAAGATCCGGGAACTGTCCCCCATGGGTGGTGGCCGGCACCTGAAGCTGTCCGTCCAGAAAAAAGGGGCCAGCGTCGTGTGCAAATGCTTTGGCACGGCCCCCGAGGATTTTCCGTTTTCAGTGGGAGACACAGTGGACCTGGCGGTGCAGGCGGAGCTGAACGAATGGCACGGCCGGGAAGAACTGAATTTCATCGTGCGTGAAGTCCGGCTGTCCGGGCTTTCGGACGAGGAATGCATACATAGCTGCCGAGTGTATGAAAAATTTCGGCGGGGAGAAGCTCTGACCCCAGCGGAGGCCGAGACGCTGACCCCGGACCGGCGGGAACTGGCCGCTGTGTACCGCTTGCTGCGGGACATGGGCGGGCGCTGGTGCTCCCACCAGTCCCTGCTGGGCAGGCTGGGCGAGCCCGGGGCCCAGCTGGGCAAGTTGGCTGTCCGGCTGGATATCCTGGAGGAGCGGGGCCTGGTGGAATTCACTCTGCGGCGGGAACTGCTACAGGCCCGGGTGCCGAAACAGGAAGGCAAGGTGGATATTTTCGCCTCCTCGGTGCTGGAACGGCTGCGGGCGCAGACCGCCCGGAATGGACCCGCCGAGACGGGCAGAGCTTAGGAAATCAATAGGCCCAAAAGGGGTTTTGACGGTTCGAAGGAGGCGTCGGTATGGAGCTGGTAGTTCAGATCAGCACCTATGCGGAGTTGGAAGAGATCATCGGACAGAGCGGAAAAGAATACGACCAGGAGCTGATCCGGCAGGCATTCGCCCTGGCGGCGGAAAAGCACGGGGATCAGAAGCGGCGTTCCGGAGAGCCGTATATCATTCATCCCCTGTCCGTGGCGGCGATCCTGGTGGGCCTGGGCATGGATACCCAATCGGTGATGGCTGGACTGCTCCACGATGTGGTGGAGGACACCGACTGCACCGGAGAAGAGCTGGAAAAACAGTTCGGCAAAGAGGTGGCCCAGCTGGTGGACGGTGTGACCAAGCTGGGAAAGATCCCGTATTCCTCCCGGGAGGAGCAGCAGGCGGAGAACTTACGGAAAATGCTGATGGCCATGGCGGAGGATATCCGGGTGATCATCATCAAATTTGCAGACCGGATGCACAATTTGGCCACGCTGGACTATGTTTCTCCCCAAAAGCAGCGGGACAAGGCGGTGGAATGCATCGAGGTGTATGCGCCCATCGCGCACCGTCTGGGCATTCGGCGTGTCAAAGATTTTATGGAGGACGTATCCCTGCGGTATCTGGATCCAGATGCTTACCGGGAGATCCAGCAGGACCTGAAGGCCCGGGGCCTGGAACGCAAGAAGTTCATCGACGACACCAAGGAGCTCATCCGGGAACGGGTGGAGGTCTCGGTGCCCAATGTGTATATCGAGGGCCGGGTCAAGAGCGTCTACGGCATCTACCGGAAGATGTTTATCCAGGGAAAGAGCTTTGAGGAGATCTACGATGTGTACGCCATGCGGGTCATCGTGGACACCATTGAGGACTGCTACAATGTGCTGGGCATCGTCCATGACATGTTCACGCCGCTGCCCAACCGGTTCAAGGATTATATCTCCACGCCCAAGCCCAATATGTACCGTTCACTGCACACCACGGTGCTCAACAAGAGCGGGGTGCCCTTTGAGGTGCAGATCCGTACGTGGGAGATGCACCAGACCGCCGAATATGGCATCGCGGCCCACTGGAAGTATAAGCTGGGCATGTCCGCCAAGGAATCGGATTCCGCCGAACTGGACGACCGGTTGGCGTGGATCCGGCAGATGCTGGAGAATCAGGCGGACAGCGAGGACGTCACCGACCTGGTCCATTCCATCAAGAGCGACCTGATGCCTGAAGAGGTGTTCGTGTTCACCCCCAAGGGCGACGTCGTGAACCTGCCCATGGGCTCCACCGTCATCGACTTTGCCTATGCGATCCACTCCGCCGTGGGCAACCGGATGATCGGAGCCAAGGTGGACCGACGGATCGTGCCTCTGGATTACAAGGTAAAGACCGGCGAGATCATCGAAATCCTCACCACCCGGGAGGCAGGCAAGGGGCCCAACCGGGACTGGCTGACACTGGTGCGCACCAGTGAGGCCCGGAACAAGATCCGGGCCTGGTTCAAGAAGGAAAAACGGGAAGACAACATCCTGGAGGGGAAAAGCGAACTGGAACGGGAATTCCGGCGGTCGGGCATCACCATGGTGCCCGGTTTGATGGAGTACCTGCTGGACAGCGTGGGCAAGCGGTACAGCTGTGTCACCGTGGAGGACTTTTATGCGGCCATCGGCTACGGGGGCATCCAGCTGTGGAAGGTGATGCCCCGCGTGCGGGAAGAATACCAGCGGCTGATGAAGGCCTCCGGGCTGGAGAAGCAGCCGCCGGTGGTGAACCGGGCGACGCCTCCTGCCGAGCCCCGCAAGGGCGCCGCAGGCGGTGTTCTGGTGGACGGCATGGACGGATGCCTGGTGAAGTTCTCCCGGTGCTGCAACCCGCTGCCCGGGGACGAGATCGTAGGGTTCATCACCCGGGGCTTTGGGGTGTCCATCCACAAGCGCAGCTGCCGCAACGTGCCCCAGGACTTGACCCTGTGCCCGGAGCCCGAACGGTGGGTGCCCGCCCACTGGGTGGGGGATGTGAAGGAAGACTTCAAATCCACCCTGCATATTTTGGCTATCGATCGGGGCGGCCTGCTGGCGGATGTGGCTCAGCAGCTCTCCAACATGCGGATCTTTATCCATTCGCTCAATGCCCGGCAGGATAAAAACAGCGGGAATGCGGTGATCTCCGCAACCATTTCCATCAACGGCCTGCCCCAGCTGCAAAGCGTCATCGACCGCCTGTCCAAGGTGGCCGGTGTGGTGAGCATCGACCGTTCGTGAGCTGTCGAGAGGAGACTGTCTATGGAGCTGGTGCTGCGGGGACATTCCTTCCGCTATGAATGTGAAAATCTTTGCCGGTTGTTCTTTCCGTACAGCCCGGTCCGGGTAACAGAGGACGCCGTCTCCGGTGAGGCCGGCGTGTCGACCTGCATACAACCGACTGGAGAGGGGTATGTATATACCGTGCGGGCCCGCTGGGAAGGGCGCAGCTGCACCCTGACCCAGACCCTGCCTGCAGCGGACGAGTACGGCATGACCGAGCTGCTATACCGAGCGCTGCGGGAGATCTCGGGCATTTCTCCTGCCTGGGGCATGCTGACGGGGATCCATCCCATCAAGCTGCTGCGGCAGTACTGCACGGAACAGGGAGATGTCGCGGGGCAGGAGACCTTTCGGTCCCGGTATCATGTGAGCGAGGCCAAGACGCAGCTGGCCATGGCGACCCTGCGGGCTCAGCGTCCCTTTACCGAAGCGCTGCGGCCGGAGGATTTCAGTCTCTATATCGGGATCCCGTTTTGTCCTAGCCGGTGTTCTTACTGCTCTTTTGTGTCCCAGAGCGTGGCCCAAGCCAAAAAACTGATGGAGCCCTATTTTCAACGGCTGTTGGAGGAGCTGGCACGCACTGGGGAGATCGCCCGGGACCTGGGTCTGCGGCTGATCTCCGTCTATGTAGGAGGCGGCACGCCCACCACCCTGACCGCCGAACAGCTCAAACGGCTCTGCACGGCGGTGGGGGAGGTCTTTGACATGGGAGACTGTACGGAATTCACCGTGGAGGCGGGGCGGCCGGATACCATCGACCGGGAAAAGCTCATGGCGCTGCGGAGCGCAGGGGTGACCCGTGTGAGCATCAACCCCCAGTCCCTTTCCGATGAGGTGCTTCGGGCCATTGGCCGAAGACATACCGCTCAGGAGGTACTGGACGCTTTTGCATTGGCCAGAGAGGTTGGATTTGGGGAGATCAACTGCGACCTGATCGTGGGGCTGCCCAAGGACACGCTGCAGGGATTTCAGCGCAGCCTGGACGGAGTGATCGGGCTGGGCGCCGAGAATGTGACCGTCCACGCGCTGGCCCTCAAACGGTCGGCCAACCTCATCACCGAAGGCGGAGACCTGACCCTGCATGGGCAGCGGGCTGAAGTGGAGGCCATGGTGGAATACGCGGCGAAGCGACTGGCGGAAGAAGGGTATGCGCCCTATTACCTCTACCGGCAGAGCCGGACCGCCGGGAACCTGGAAAACACTGGCTGGGCCAAGCCCGGCACGGTCTGTGCGTACAATATCCACAGCACCGACGAGTGTGTGACGGTGCTGGCCTGCGGAGCCGGAGGCGTGACCAAATTGAAAGATCCCTACGCCGATCGGCTGGAACGGATCTTTAATTTCAAATATCCTTTTGAGTATCTTTCCCGCAACCGGGAACTCATGGAGCGAAAGGAGGGCATCCGGCGTTTTTATGAGCAACTTCGCCAGCGGCTACATTAAGTATATCAACCACTTGGAGCAGATCAACGCCGCCGCTCTGGAAGCGCCGGAGGAGATGATCGCCCAGGTGGAGGGCGCCTATCGGGAGGTACTGGAGAATATTGCCCGAAACATCTGCCAGAAGCACCGGAAAGTGCGGATCGTCATGCTGGCGGGGCCCTCTGCCAGCGGGAAAACAACGACTGCCCGGCTGCTCAAGGGCTATTTAGAGGACTATGGCGTGCGGGCCCACACGGTAAGCCTGGACGACTTTTACCGGGGGGCGGGCCTGGCCCCTCTGCTGCCCAACGGGAAGTTCGATTATGAGGCCGTAGAGGCGCTGGACGTGGGACGGGTGCAGGAGACTTTACGGGCAGCCGCAGCCGGAGAACCGTTTTCCCTGCCGCGGTATGCCTTCGAGCTGGGGCAGTCTGTGGAGACGGATACCCTTTGCCAGGTGGGGCCGGATGAGCTGGCCTTGGTCGAGGGCATCCATGCCCTGAACCCGGCGTTCACCGGGGGCCTGCCCGGAGACGCGGTCTTGAAGCTCTATGTCAGTGTGAAGCAGCAGATCAAGGATGCAAACGGCGAGGTGATCTCGCCCATGGACCTGCGTCTGGTGCGGCGGATCGTCCGGGATATTCGTTTCCGGAAGACCTCCGCCGAAGGGACCCTTTCCATGTGGGATGAGGTCATCCGCGGGGAGGATCTGTATATCCGGCCCTACCGCATGCAGGCGGACTACACCGTGAATTCTATCCACATCTACGAGCCCTGTGTGCTGCGCACGCTGGCCATTCCGCTGTTGCGGCAGATCGCTCCGGACAGCCTGTATTACCGCAGGGCCCGGGATCTGGAATCACGGCTGATGCGCTTTGAGCCCATTTCGGCGGATCGGGTGCCGGAGGGGTCTATGCTGCGGGAATTTTTGGGCAGCGATGAAGAATTAACGGATTTTTAAAAAAATCGTAAAAGTTTTTTCCTTTACTTTTGGAAAAGCTGCTGATATAATAAAACTATACCCGTAAAAAAGGAGGAATTTCATATGGGCATTCTGGACGATGTGGTCGTCAATGCGAAATCTGCTGCCGAAGCGGTGGGCAAAAAGGCCGGACAGCTGGTAGACGCCTCCAAGCTGCGGATCACCGTAGCCGAGTTGAATACCGAGCTGCGCCACAAGTATGAGGCACTGGGCCAGTTCGTGGCCGACAACTGCCGGGAAGCGCTGGCTGAAGACGAGGCAGTTGCCGCCGAGTTTGCCGAGATCGACGAACTGAGCGCCCAGCTGGCCGCTGTGAGCAAGGAGTTGAGCGACAAGCAGAACAAGGTGGTCTGCCCGGTTTGCGGCAAAGCCAGCCCGGCTTCTGCGGCTTTCTGCTCCAACTGCGGCACCAAGCTCTCCGCCGACGAGTAAGCTTCCATACGATCACACAAAGCCCCGGTGCGTAAGCTCCGGGGCTTTTCTCGTTCTCTTTTGGGCGCTAGACGCATAGTGTATTGCAGGAGAAACGGGAAAAGGAGGCTCTGTCTCATGAAAAAATGGCTGTGCGCCCTGCTGGTCCTGGTGCTGGCAGTTGGGAACGTGCCGGTAGTCCAGGCACAGGCGGAGGAGATCACGCTGCATGCGCCCAGTGCGGTGCTGATGGAGGCCGGCACCGGACAGGTGCTGTTTGAAAAGGATGCCCATGCCGTACGGCCCTGTGCATCCATCACCAAGGTGATGACCCTATGCTTGACGCTGGAGGCTGTCGATGCGGGCAGGCTGAAGCTGGAGGATCCTTTGAGCGCCTCGGCCCACGCTGCTTCCATGGGCGGGTCGGATATCTGGCTCCGGGAGGGGGAGCAAATGACCGTGGATGACTTGCTCAAGGCCACGGTGATCATGAGCGCCAACGATGCGGCGGTGGTGCTGGCCGAGAACGTTGCGGGCAGCGAGGAGGCATTTGTGGGGCAGATGAATGAAAAGGCGGTGGCGCTGGGCATGACCGACACGGTGTTCAAAAACTGCAACGGTCTGGACCAGGAGGGGCATGTGACCAGCGCCTACGATGTGGCGCTGATGAGCCGGGAACTCATTATCCACGAAAAGATCTTCGACTATACCCAGACCTGGATCGACTATGTGCGGGGTGGAGAGACCCAGCTGGTGAATACCAACAAGCTCATCCGCACGTATCAGGGGATCACCGGTCTGAAGACCGGGACCACATCTCAGGCGGGCAGCTGCATCACCGCCACGGCCACCCGAAACGGGCTGTCGCTGATCGCTGTGGTATTGGGGGATGACACCACCGAACACCGGTTTCAGGATGCGGCAGCCCTGCTGGACTACGGTTTTGCGGGTTGGAGCGTGACCACCCCGGAGGCCCCCATGCTGGAGGCGCTGCCGGTCCGTCGGGGAATGGAGGACCAGGTGGCGGTGCAGGTGGGCGAGATGCCCAGTTTGCTGCTGCATGCGGGGGAGACCGGGCAGGTAGAACAAGTCGTAGAGCTGCGGGAAGACCTTTGCGCACCGGTACACACCGGCGATCGGGTGGGTCGGATCCGATTTCTGGTGGGGGGCCGGGAAGCGGCTTCGGTGGAGATCACCGCCGCCGCAGAGGTGGAAGCGGTGACCTTCGGGTCGGCGCTGGCCTATCTGGTGCGGAATCTTCTCTCCTGGTAAAGTTCTCATGAAGTTTTTTCGGAGAATGGAAAAGGCGGCTTGCAAAATGCGGCGGTTTAAGGTACAATAAGAGTAAAGTCCGTGCAGGACAAATCCGCGGCTGAAAAAGGAGTGCATCAGCATGCCGTTAAAGCTCAACAACGGGTACTTAAAAGACTTTATTGCTCAGCATGAATACGAGGCCATTGCGCCCCAGGTGCGGGCCGCTCATGAACTTCTGGCTTCCCGCCAGGGACCCGGCAGCAGCTTCCTGGGGTGGGTCACGCTGCCCGAGGACTACGACAAGGAGGAATTCGCCAGGATCAAGGCGGCTGCCGCCCGGGTCCGCGAGAATTCCGACGTGTTCATCGTCATCGGGATCGGCGGGTCCTATTTGGGCGCCCGGGCCGCCATCGAGTTTTTGAAATCGGACCGGTACAACGACCTGCGTGGCAAGTCCCCTGCCATTTACTTTACCGGCAACAGCATCAGCTCCACTGCCCTGCAGGAGCTGGTCCAGATCTGTGAGGGGAAAGACGTCTCCATCAACATGATCTCCAAGTCCGGCACCACCACCGAGCCGGCCATCGCTTTCCGCGTGTTCCGGGAGCTGCTGGAGAAGAAGTACGGCAAAGAGGGAGCACGGGAGCGTATTTTCTGCACCACAGACCGCCAGAAAGGGACTCTGAAGCATCTGGCCGACGAGGAGGGCTTTGAGACTTTTGTGGTGCCCGATGACGTGGGCGGACGGTTCTCTGTTCTGACTGCCGTAGGTTTGCTGCCCATCGCCGTGGCCGGTGCGGATATCGACGCGCTGATGGCCGGCGCAGCCCGGGCCGCCAAGATCTATGACGATCCCGATCTGGAAAAGAACGACTGCTATCTGTATGCGGCCATCCGGAACATCCTCTACAACAAGGGGAAAGCCATGGAGGTCCTGGTGAGCTATGAGCCCAGGTGCGCCATGTTCAATGAATGGTGGAAGCAGCTGTACGGCGAGAGCGAGGGGAAGGACAACAAGGGCTTGTTCCCGGCCTCGGTCATTTTCTCAACAGACCTGCACTCGCTGGGACAGTATCTCCAGGACGGGCGGCGGCTGATGTTCGAGACCGTGGTGGCCATTGACAAGCCTGCCTATGAGATCACCCTGGGCAAAGAGCCCACGGACGTAGACGGTCTCAACTATCTGGAAGGCCGTACCATGTCGTTTGTCAATGAAAAAGCTTTTGAAGGCACTCTGCTGGCCCACAACGATGGCGGCGTGCCCAACATTGTGCTCCATATCCCGGATTTCTCCGAGGACTCCTTGGGCGAGGCGATCTACTTCTTCGAAAAGGCCTGCGCCATTTCCGGCTATATGCTGGGCGTGAATCCGTTCAATCAGCCCGGTGTGGAGAGCTACAAGAAGAACATGTTCGCCCTGCTGGGCAAGCCCGGCTACGAGGAGGCCAAGGCCGCCTTGGAGGCACGTCTGTCCCAGTGAGCCTGCATTTGCGGGAGGGTGAAAGACCGGCGGGTTTCCCGCCAAAGTAAAAAACCAAAGGAGCAATAACTATGATTTCTCTGCTGATCGGTAAAAAGGGTTCCGGAAAGACCAAGCGGCTCATCGAAATGGCCAACAACGCCGTCAAGACCTCTAACGGAAACGTGGTGGTCATTGAAAAAGGCCGCAAATTGACCTATGACATCGCCAGCGCTGCCCGGCTGGTGGATACCGATTCTTACGACATCTTCGGAGCGCCCGCGCTGTTTGGGTTCATCAGCGGCATTTGCGCCGGCGACTATGACGTGACCGATATTTTTGTGGATTCCACGCTGAAGATCATCACCCCGGCGACCGACGACTTCGATTTGAACCGGTTCCTGGGTGATCTGGAAAAACTGGGGCAGGTCTCCGGCGCCAACATCGTGTTGTCCCTGTCCGCCTCTGAGGAAGAGATCCCCGGAGAAGCTGCCAAATATATCCTGGCGTAAGACGGAGGCTGCCATGAGAAGACAACTGCGAGGCATCGGCCTCATGGTCTTTGGCACGCTGCTGAACCTGTCCGGCGGCTCCATCGACAGCCTCTTTACATTCCTGGGTATCGGATGGTATCCGGACTGGGGCTTGGTGGGCCTGCTGGTGGGGGTCGCCGGCCTGGTGGTGACCTTTCTGGGCGACGGGAAATGATCTCCGAAAAGCAGACGTCAAGAAATGTAGGTTTGTCAATGATATTGGACAGTGGAAGGGAAAGGATTAGAGAAGAAAGAGAGGAGTTTCTCACGAGGG
>CANRPD010000010.1 GCA_947632385.1 uncultured Clostridia bacterium
TGGCCTGGTCGTTGACCAGCTTGATGTAGCGAATGTAAACATCCTTCGTCCTGTAGGGCACCACGATGTCGATGGTGTTGTCGTACACATGGGCATGAGTCTCGTCATACTGAGAGGTGCCATCGCCGCTGGTCCACACCATGAACTGCTCCACGTCCACGTTGCTGTCCGGCGCAATGGACTTGGTCAGGGTGATGGTGATGGGGGTCGTCCCGGTGGGACCCACTGCCTGCGCATTGATGGTGATCACGTCGCCAGTGGTGGCAGCGATCAGAGACTCACCGTCAAGGGTGATGGACCAAACGGTGCCAGTCTGATTTCCGGTAGCATCTTTGGTCACGCTGGAGCCCGTGGCCTTGTCGGTCCACGTTACAGCGGTCGCCTCAATGCCCAGGTTCACTGTCACCGTGTTGGTGTTCGTGGGAACATTCGCGGTCACCGTGGTGTCGGTGTGATCAGCCGCTTTCGCAGTGCCGCCATTGGCAGCAACAGAAGCGGAGTTCAACACCGGCCCGCCGGCCGCAGCAGCACCCACAGGAATCATTGCGACGATGAGCATCAAAGACAGGTGCGCGCGACACCCCCAAATAACGGCCTTTTTGGACCCCCTATGTTGAAAACTTCTCTGTTAGAAGGTCAAAAAGGACCGTATGTTCTTTAATCGTTGTATACATTTATAAAACAATCAAATAAATATATAAATCAAGTGTTTTCACCCTTTTATTGAAAAATTTAACACTTTGTTCATTTTTGCGCAGCACATTCCCTCCTCATCTTTTCGTATATCCTCCGGTGTAACTGAAATCCATGTGGTCAATTTGGTCAAAAAAAGCCCCGGGATCCTCTCCCAGGGCTTTCTTCCTGTCTCTCGGTCAGTTTTGCATCCGGATCTGCTGTCCCTCGATCAGCGGGTAACTTACGAGTTCTGCGCCGTCCAGGTCCTCCCGGTGCATGTCCACGCCGGTGATCTGGCTGTTCTCATAGGTGGTGTAGTAGTAAACGCCGGTGTCGGTGTTGCAGCAGGAGGAGTAAATGGTGTACTCGAACCCGTGCTCCACCTGGCAGCAGCCCTTCTGTTGGGCCACCGAACCCAGAATGTGGAAGAACTGGCTGACGCTCTCGTTCTCGGAGTCCCCGCACCGGGAGTTGAGCCGGGTAAAGGCGGCTTTCACGAAGCGAGACGCCGAGGAGAGGTCCCCTGGCAGGCCCAATCCGCCCATGCCCCGGCTGTAGGGTGTCAGGTCCAGCTCCGGCGCCATACGGTTCTCCGGGTCGGTTTTGGAAAGAGCCGCGTAGTTCTTCAGGTTGGTCAGGTGCCAGTCGAAGGTGGGGTTGTTGGTCATCACGCCCACCGGGTTGTCGTAGATGCGCACCCCCTCCGCCACGCTCTCCACCACCAGGCAGCCCTCCCGGTCCGCCACCATCCAGTGCAGGGGCGAAAGAGGCAGTTGCGGGCTGAAATCCTCCCGGTAGAGGTTGATCTGTTCCAGCAGGGCCCGTGCTTCGCGCAGGTCCGCGCACTGGCCCAGGATCCACGGGATAAACTCAAAAGGCGTGATGTTGTCCAGCCCCTCGGTAAAGGGCTTGTAGGCCGCATTTTGGGGGAAATTGAGCCCGGCCATACTCAGACCCTTCTCGTTGGTGGCGTCGTAATACAGGGGGTACTGGTCCTGCACAAAGGCCATGCCGATCATGGCATAGTGGCTGGGAATGGGGTCCGTCCGACGAAACGCCAGGGGAAAGTTCCGCGGCGTCACCGTCACCGTCTGGTGATAGGCGAACTCATAGTCCAGGTTCCGGCCGAAATAGTGGTCCTTCGTCTGAAAATGAACGGCTGTACACATCCTGTTCTCCTCCTCATTCGTGTTCTGAATACGTCCCGGTGACCAGCTCCGCCAGGTGCACCGCCCGGGCTCCGCCCCGTTCCAAGCCACGGGTGCAGCGGTTGCAATAGGTCAGGACCAGTCCGCCGCCAAATTTCTCCGCCTGTTCCCGCATCAGCTGGGCGTTGACCGCCTCGGGCATCTGGTAGATGGATCCCCCATATTGCGCCAACAGGTCGCGGTTTTCGGCCTGGTGCGGCTCAAAATGCAGATCGCCGCAAAACACCGACCGTTCCCGCGCCTCCCCGTCCAGCTCGGCGGTCTCCACGTGCATTTTGCGGAGCAGTTCCCGCACCGCCCGGTGGATCTCCGGGTGTTCCCGATCCCGCCAGCAGTCCTGCACCGTCACAGAGAGCCCGCTCCAGTCCGGCAGCGGCACGTCCAGCTCGTGCAGATAGACCCAAAGGCTCTCCAGCGGCAGCTGGGGCTCCAGCGTCTCCCGGCAGGCCTGGCACAGGTACAGCCCCACAGGGTCCGGTCCGTACACGGTCCGATCCACTCGGCAGCAGCCTGCCTGGGGCAGATCCTTCAGCAGCCGGGCCAACGCTTCCGCCGCCCGGGGCCGCATCGCGGTAAAATTACAGCTGGGATAGTACACATACATACCGATCACCTCTACTCACAGCATACCACAAACCGCCCCAAAAGTCCAGCCGCACGCAGAAAAACCCCCGGCAGCCACGCTGCCGGGGGTCGATGGATTCAAAGTGTGGGTTTATCCGACCCAGTTGGGGTCCAGCTCCCGCTGCAGGAAGCACACGATGTGCGCCCGGTTGCAGACATCATTGGGAGAGAACAGGCCCTTTTTCGCGTCGGTGCCGGCGGTGATGCGATTCTCCAGCGCCCAGGAAACGGCCTTGGCATAGTAGGCGTTGGGATCCACATCGTTGAAGCTCACCAGCGTCTTGGGTTCGGGGCAGCTGGCCGCTTTCCAGAGGAAGTACACCGCTTGGGCCCGGGTGCACTCCGTTGCAGGATCGAAGGTTTCTTCCAGGATGCCCTCTTCATAGGCCCAGGTGGTGGCGTCCTTCGACCAGTCCGTGATCCCATAGGGGTTGCTCCCTTTGGGTTCCGGAGAGTGATACGCCCGCCACAGCATCTGCAGGATCTCCGTCTCTTTGCAGGCCTGCAGCGGCGCGAACTTCTTCTCGGTGGTGCTCACGCCCACCACGATGCCTTCGTCCACGCCCCAGGCAGAGGCTTCATAGTACCATTCTTTCACCGGCACGTCCGCGAACCGCTGGCCCTCGGGCAGCTTCTGCTCTTCCTTCTGCTGCTGGGCAATCTCACCCAGCAGCTCGCCGCAGGTGGCGCACTTCTGCACGCCGGTCACTTCCACCACCACGTGTTCTCCCCGGTCGGCGGTCTCATGGCAGCCGGTCACCGTGCAGGCATGCCAGTGTTCCTTGCTGCTGGTGGTCCACTGGGCGCTGAACGCGTGCTGATGCACGGCGCTGTCCACATAGTTGGGATCTTTGGCGCCGCAGGTGATGCACGTGCCCGCCTTAAAGGTGTGCAGGCCCTGGTTGGTCTTTTCGCCGCAGGAACAGGCGTGCCAGTGGTGGGTCCCGTCAGAGGTCCACGTGCTGGCAAAGCTGTGGGTATGGCTGGCGGTCAGCGCGGGGATGGCCTGGCCCTCCGCGATCTTCTTCCCGCAGGTCAGGCAGTAGGTGTCGCCGGTATAGCCCGCCTTGCCCACCTGGGCGGCAGTGGCGTTGCGCACCTCGGTGCCGCCGGTATGCTGAGAACCGGTGCTGCCGGCCTGATAGACGGCGTGGCACACGGAGCAGGTCGCCTTTCCGGCGCAGTTGGGGGTCCCTCCGGTGTGGCTGGAGGATTCCTGCGCCGTGCAGCCGGCCACGGTGCACGTCCGCACATGGGTCGTACCGTTGCTGCTGACGGTCCACGCCCCATAGGTATGGGTGTGGGCGGCAGTGCCGCTGGAGAAGCTGCACACGCTGCACTTCTTCACACCGGCAACGGTGGCGAAGGTGTGGGCGGCTTCCACGTTATACTGGCAGTTGCGGTTCAGACACTGGTGCTTGTGGGTGGCGTCGTTGCAGATCCACACCCCGAAGTTGTGGTTCTTCTGCCCGTCCTGCACCTTCCGCCCGCAGATGCAGTACAGCGGGTCGGTGCAGTATTTCCGGGCGGCCACGTTGCCGGTGCAAATCACGTTGCGCTCCGTGCCGCACAGGGTGCACTTTTCCCGGTGGGCATAGGCGGCGGTGTCGGGGGCGCTCTTGGTCACCACAAAGTTGTGGGAACAGCCGCTGGTCTTGGCTCCGCACACGCAGGTGCCGCTGGCGTCATAGCTGTGCTTCACCGCTCCGGTGGTCTTGCCGCACCGGGTGCAGCGGCTCCAGTGGTTGGTGTCGTTCTTCTCGTACACATAGGTGTGGGCATAGCCCGCGATCGTGGCCCCGCAGCGAGAGCACACGTGCTGCTCGTCGCAGGCCTGGTCCCCATGGAACTGGTGTCCCAGCGCCGGGCTGGTGATCACTTCTTCCTGGGTGTTGCACACCGTGCACCGCTGCACGGTCTTGCCGGGCTCGGTGCAGGTGGCCGCGCTGATGCTCACCACGGTCCAGCTGTGGCCGAAGCCCCCCACCTGCCGGGTCTCCACGGCGCCGCAGGCGCAGCTCCGGGTCTTGGTGGTCGCCTGGGTGCACACGTTGTCGCTGGGCTGCGTCGTCCAGTCAGACCACTGGTGCCCGCCCAGAGAGACCAGCTCCCGCAGGCGGCAATTGCTGCACACCTTCACGGTGGCCGGGTGGGCAGAGCACACCCCCGCCGTGGTCTCCACGGTCCAGCTGTGGCTCCCGTTGGGCCAGCCGGAGGCGTTGTCGGGCCGCACCGCCGTCATGTAGGAGAACCTGCAGTTTTGGCAGGTGCTCACGTGCACTTCGGATAGGCCGTAGGTACACAGGTCCATTTTTACCGTGGACTCCACAAAGTTGTGGGTCTCACATCCCCCCGCAGCGGCTGCGCCGCCGGGGACCGCCATCACTGCGCACACCAGCAGCGCGCACAGCAACAGGGACAAGAGTTTCTTCTTCATGTTGATTACCTCCTCATTTTGGAGATCAGGATCACCTGCGGGCCCGCTCCAGAGAACCCCCCAGTCCCCGGGACCGACTCCCTTCAGGCGTGTACATCATACCAGAAAACCCTGGAAAAAGCAATAGGAAAAACCCGGAAAAAACGGCTTTTTCCCAAATCCCCACCCCTGGGTTTTTTTGCCCGCCGGGCCCCCACCCCTGGACCGCCGGCCCCTTGCCGAAATGCCCCAAAAATGCCTTTTCTTTTTGGAGACTCCGTGACTTTTCCCCGCCGGTCTGGTATACTGGAACAAAGCCCTGACAAGGAGGCGTTTCCATGCCCATCGATCTCTATTCCTACCACCTGGGCGCGGCGGACTGCTTTTGCGAGATGGTCCGCGCCGGCGTCAAGCGGCTGGCCCTGTCCCACCCCTGCGACACCCGGGCCCAGCGCGACCGTTTCCTGCCCGATTTTGCCCGCCTGTGTGACCGCTATGGCATCTTTTTCGTCCCGGAGGACGACCCCCTGCTGACGGACCTGTTCCCCCTGTCCCTCAACCGCGGAAAATTCAACGCCCTCTTCTATGCCGATCCCGCAGTCCTGGCGGCGTATCAGGCCCTCAAGGCCGAAAAGCGCGCCGCCCAGGCTTCCGGCATCTACTCCGCCCTGCGGGAGGAGCTGGCCCGGCGCTACGGCCGTCTCCTCTCCTATCCGGAGGACGGCATCGCCCGCCTCCTGGCCGCCAATACCCAGCGGGAGCCCTAGCCCCCAGCGTCCGGGAAAATTTTTCTCCCGCTCTAACATTTTCTCCGGGTTTGTGCTACAATAGACCCAGGGGCCGGCCCAGCCGTGCCCACATCAATCTGAGAAGGAAGGTACCCCTCATGTCCAACCGTATCGTGCTCAACACCATTTCCTACCACGGCGCAGGCGCTGTGGAGAACATCGTCCCCGAGCTGACTTCCCGGGGCTATCGCAAAGCCTTCGTCGCCACCGATCCCGACCTGCTCCAGTTCGGCGTCACCGCCAAGGTCACCGACCGGCTCACTGCGGCGGGCTTCCCCTTCGAGATCTACAGCAACATCAAGGCCAATCCCACCATCGAGAACGTCCAGTCCGGCGTGGCGGCATTCCAGGCCAGCGGCGCAGACTGCATCGTGGCGGTGGGCGGCGGCTCCGCCATGGACACCGCCAAGGCCATCGGCATCATCGTCGAGAACCCCGAGTTCGCCGACGTCCGTTCGCTGGAGGGCGTGGCCCCCACCAAAAAGCACGCGGTGTTCACCATCGCCGTGCCCACCACCGCCGGCACCGCCGCGGAGGTCACCATCAACTACGTCATCACCGACGTGGAGAAAAAGCGCAAGTTCGTCTGTGTGGACGTCAACGACATCCCCGAGATCGCCGTGGTGGATCCCGACATGATGTCCACCATGCCCAAGAGCCTCACCGCCGCCACCGGCATGGACGCCCTGACCCACGCCATCGAGGGCTACATCACCAAGGGCGCCTGCTCCATTTCCGACATGTTCCACCTGGAGGCCATCCGGCTGATCTCCCTCCACCTGCGGGACGCGGTCCAGAACACCCCCCAGGGCCGGGAGGGCATGGCTCTGGGCCAGTATATCGCCGGCATGGGCTTCTCCAATGTGGGTCTGGGCATCGTCCATTCCATGGCCCACGGCCTTTCCGCCCTGTATGACACGCCTCACGGCGTGGCCTGCGCCATCATCCTGCCCACGGGCCTGGAGTACAACGCCCCGGTGGCCGGCCAGCGCTACCGCGCGGTGGGCAAGGCCATGGGCGTGGCGGGCATCGACGCCATGACCGACGAGGAAGCCGCCTCTGCCACCATCGCCGCCGTCAAGCAGCTCTCCGCCGACGTGGGCATCCCCGCCGACCTCAAGGGCATCCTCCGGGAGGAAGATATCGACTTCCTCAGCGAGTCCGCCTTCGCGGACGCCTGCTGCCCCGGCAACCCCCGGGACACCAGCGTGGAGGAGATCAAGGCTCTCTACCGCAGCCTCCTGTGACCTCAACACCATCCATCGCACCCATTGGGACGGACAGCACCCGCTGTCCGTCCCTTTGTCTGTGCCCGGGTCCGTGGCCGGACTGGCCTGTGTCGCGGTCCGTGGCCGGACAGGCCTGTGTCGCGGGGCGCGCGGTCCCCGCGCTTTACGCCTACTGGAAACCAGTGGGTCGTCGCGCCCGCCGGTCCGTGCCCGGACGGGGCAAGTCGCGCCTCGCGCGTTCCGCGCTGACGCCTACTAAAAACGAATGAGTAGTCGCGCCCAGCGGTGGCCCGGCAGGCCAAGTCGCGGGCAAGCGCCAACAAACCGAAAGTAGGTCGTCGCGCCCTCTAGTTCCCAATCGTCCAAAGTCGCGCCTTGGTTTCTTCGGACAATCGGCAACCCCTCGCGCCCTCTAGCCCGCAAAACCGGCAAGTGGCCCCCACCCGCCTCCCCCGTCTCGCCGCCTGCTCCGCAGGCGCTTTTGCTCCGCAAAAGCGGGCGCGGGAAAAGTTCACCCCCGCGCCCGCGAGACGGCGTCCGTAGCCGGACTGGCTAAGCCGCAGGGCGCGCGGTCCCCGCGCGGACGCCTACTAGAAAATGGTGGGATGTCGCGCCCATAAGTTTACATAATTCATTAACTTGAAGGCATTCCACCGGCTCGTCTCGCCCCAGACCTTCCGGACCCCTTCCGGCCCGTTTTTGCGCCTGTCCGGTCCACTTCCGGTATGGTTCAAACCCCATTTTGTCCCCTTCGCGACATTTGTTCAAATATGAACAAATTGTAAATTTTAAAAAATTTTCAAAAAAATTTCCCTCTCCAGGGAAACTTTACCCCTTTTAGTAGGGGATATATGGAGGGGTTCGTAGCCGGACTGGCCCAGTCGCGCCTCGCGCGTCCCGCGCTTTACGCCTACGGGACGAAAATGGGTCGTCGCGCCCGCTGGTCCGTGACCGGACAGGCCAAGCCGCGGCCCCTGCCGGGGCAGGGCAACGCCGCGGGCCAGCGCCTGTTTTTTTCAAATGAGCCGTCGCGCCCGGCAGTTCCCGATTTCCGCAAGCACCCTTCCGCAAAACCCGCCAACCTGCACGAACCCTGCCAAAACCCCTGCTTTTCCCGCTCCAGCCCGCTCAATTCCGCCCTCAACCCAACCAGAACACCACCTCACCCCACCGAAAAAACCGTCTTGTCCGCCCACCCGCCTCCCCCGTCTCGCCGCCTGCTCCGCAGGCGCTTTTGCTCCGCAAAAGGGGGTCCGTGCCCGGACGGGGCAAAGCCGCACCACAGCGCCTACTGGAAAAAGGTGGGTCGTCGCGCCCGTCCGTTTGCAATGCCGGAAAGTGGCCCCGCCCTCCGGCCCCCGCGAGACGGCGCCCCCACCCCGCAAAAAACCCGCAGAGGGGGCTCCTCTGCGGGTCTGCGGGTCGGTTCTGGCCGGTTTTGGCCGGGCAGCGGCGGGGTTCCGGTCACTTGGCCGCGGCCACCGCCAGCCGGTCGGCGATGTACTGCGGCACCTGGTCCCGGGGGATCTCCAAAGCGGCGGCCAGCTCGCCGAACAGCAAGTCCTCCGCCCGCTTCAAAAATCGCCCGTCCACCGCGCCGAACTTGCGGTTCTGGCTCTCTGCCCGCTGTTTTTTCAGGTAGATCGACCGCGTCATGGCCACCAGGGACCGGCAGTCGTGGCTTTTCAGCAGGCTCTCGTAGTGCTCCGTCAGCTCCCGGGAGACCCGGGAGGAAAATTCCTCTGCCTCCACCTCGGGCATGTCGTCGATGAGCGCGTCCGCCTCGTCCTTGGACAGGATCCTCCGCACGAACACCTTGTCCGAGTCCACCGGCGCGCTGATCACGCAGTTGTCGTACAGCGACCGCAGAACGTAGTACGTTCGCAGCTCGCCTGTGGTGGGAAACTCCTGCTGCCGGATGTCGGTGACAGCGCACACACCGGTGGTCCCGTACACCACCAGTTCCCCGATCTGATACATCTTTTTTCGAACTCCTCTCTCAATGCTCCCCCATGCCGCAAGCCGCCATGCTTTTTCAGAGTTATTGTACCACATTTTCCGGGAAATAAATTGCCCGTCGGGAAAAATCCCCCGGGTTTTTTCCCGGGGGATGGGCGTTTAGCGGGCAATTCAGCCGCCGGTGGGGCCGGTTTGGGGCGTGGGAAGGCTCAGAAATCGGGGTACCCCTCCGGGTGCCGGCGGCGGTCCGGTCCGGGGGCGCTGTCCCCCAGGTCGGCGGCCCGGGGCGGGAAGAACGCGTCGGTGGGGAAGTCGATCTGCCGGAACAGCTCGCAGGGGTTGTCGCTGGTGGGGACGCTCTCCTTCTCCGGCAGGCAGAAGTCGTAGGCCGGGATGAGCATCTGCACGTTGCGCATGAGCTGCACCACGGTGAACAGCCCCAGGGTGACGTACACCTGGGTGGGCTGGGCGCCGGTCTCCAGGGGGCCGCCGTACCGCCGGCAGATCTCCTCCGGGATGCGGCAGTAGGGCTCGCAGGTGGGCAGGGGCCGGTCGCACAGCCGGGCGGAGAGGGCCACGGGAGCCGCCACCTGCACGGTGGCCCGGGGCAGGGCCCGGCTGTCCACGGGGTCGGCGGGGGTCTCCCCGCAGGGGGCGGAGGCAAAGACCTGCACGTTGCCCTCGCTGCCGTAGAGGACGACCTTTTTGTTGAACACCGACACGCCGCTCACCGCCGTGGGGCAGGCTGCGGGCCCGCCGAACAGCTCCACGGTCACGTCGAAGAAAAAGGTCATGTCCACGGAGAAGAACCCCCGGTGGAAGGGGATGGGCTGCAGATCCAGGTACACGTTGAGGACCTGGGCCTCCTTCAGCCGCACCCCCGTGGCGGTGTTCACCGCCGCCTGGGCCGTGGGGGGAAAGAGCACCCGCAGGTCCTCGATGCAGTCCTTGTCGCTTGCCGCGTCGTAGACGCGCAGGGCGTCGATGCACACCGCCTCTTTGAAATACTCCCGGCTCTCGGGGGCATGGACGCCTTCGTTTTCGGCCATAGAATCTCCTCCTTTTGGGATCTCCTTCCATTCTATGGCGCCGGGAAAAAAACGTGCCGCAGCTTACCGGAAAATGTGCTCCGGGTCGTAGAAAATATTGGCGATGCCGCCGTCTAAGCGGCGGAAAAATTCGTCCTTGCGCTTGGCGTAGCAGCCTCGCCGCCCGCCGATGCCCGTCATCTCCACCCGGTCGTCGGTGCCGGCCATGATCTCGCCGCACAGCTGGATGGCCTCGTCGATGAGGGTGTTGGGCACGGGCCCGGGGCCGTGGCCGCCGTACATGCCGTCAAAGGCGGGCTGGAAGGTCTTAAGGTGCTCCAGGCTCTCCCGGTACTCCTCGATGCTGGGGCAGGCGGGGTCCGCCACCAGGGTGTTGGCGTTGCAGGCGTCCCCGGAGTAGACGATGCGCCGGTCCCGGTCCAGCAGCACCACGGTGCCCCGGGTGTGCCCCGGCACGGCGATGACCTCCAGCCGCACGCCGCCCAGGTCGAACACGTCCCCGTCGGCGATGGGCAGGGTGCGCACGTTGCACAGGGGCACCACGTCCTCCAGGCGCACCTCTGCCCCGCCGGAGGCCGCAAAGCCCCGGCGCATCTCCTCGTCCCCGTGGCGGTACAGCAGGGTGATGTCCGCCGGGTGGATGTACGCCTGACGGTACTCGAAATCCGCGCCGCAGTGGTCCACGTGGCCGTGGGTGTTCAGGATCTCCACCGGCAGGTCGGTGAGCTCCCGCACCAGGGCCTTCAGGCTGCCCACGCCGGTGAGCCCGTCGATGAGCAGGGCCTTCTCCCGGCCCTCCACCAGATAGCACAGCTCCCCGGCCAGCCCGCCGATGCGGGTGACGTTGTCAAAGAGCTTGTCCACGGTAAAAAATTTGGTCTTCATGTCGGTCCCTCCTTGGAAGATTGGGTCTCGTGCCGGATGGGGGAAGCGGGGTCACAGCTTCTCCAGCCGGGCAAAATTGGCAAAGAGCTTCTTGGTGCCCACCTGGTCAAAGGCGATCTCCAGCAGCGTGTCGTTGGCCATGGGCGTGGCGTTCAGGATCACCCCGGTGCCGAAGGTCCGGTGCCGCACCGTGTCTCCGGTGCGGTAGGTGCCGGCGGGGGCGGGCTTCACCGGGTGGGGCTGGTACGTCTCCCGGGCAAAGGCGCCGGCCCGGGGGCCGCGGCTGTCGGGCAGCTTCCCGGTGAAGCCGTCCCGGGTCCAGATTCCCTCCTCGGAGGCCTTGGACCACTCCGGCCGGGTGAACGCGGGCAGGCTGCGGGTCTCCTCCACCAGCTGGGGGGGGATCTCCTGGGCAAAGCGGGAGAGGCGGTTGTGGGTGGTGGTGCCGAAGATCATCCGGGACTGGGCGTGGTAGAGATACACCGCCTCCCGGGCCCGGGTCAGGGCCACATAGGCCAGGCGGCGTTCCTCCTCCACCTGGGCGGGGTCGTAGAGCACCGCGCTGCCGGGGAAGACCCCCTCCTCCCAGCCGGGCAGGAACACCGTGGGGAATTCCAGGCCCTTGGCGGCGTGCATGGTCATCAGCACCACGGAGTCCGCCCCGGCGTCGTAGTTGTCGATGTCCGTGAACAGGGCCACCTCCTCCAGGAAGTCCTCCAGAGAGGCGTCGTCTCCGGCCTCCTGCTCGTACCGCTGCAGCATGGAGGACAGCTCCTGCACGTTTTCGACCCGTTCCTCGGCCTTATCGGGCTCATCGGTGCGCAAAAAGGCCAGGTACCCGGTCTGCTCCAGCAGCTCGCCGTAGAGCTCGCTGGGGGGCATGCCGCCCCGATTCCGGGCCGCCAGGCGGTCGATGAGGGCCACGAAACCCTTGAGCTTTGCCGCCGTGCGGCTGAGCAGGGGGAAATCCTCCGCGTGGCTGATGACCCGGTACAGGCTTTCGCCGGTCTGCTGGGCGATCTCCAGGGCGGTGTCCACGGTCTTCTGCCCGATGGCCCGCTTGGGGGTGTTGATGATGCGCTCCAGGCGGACCTGGTCCTCGGGGTTCTCGATGACGCTGAGGTAGGCGATCATGTCCCGGACCTCCCGGCGGTCGAAGAACCGGGTGCCGCCGATGATCCGGTGGGGGATGGCCTGCTTTGCGAACATGCGTTCAAAGGACAGGGACTGGGAGTTCATCCGGTACAGCACGGCGTAGTCGGAGTATTTTTTCCCCCGGGCCACCCCCTCCAGGATGACCTGGGCCACCCGGTCGGCCTCGTCGGTCTCGTTCTCGGCCAGGTGCAGGTGCAGCTTTTCCCCGGGGCCGGCGGCGGTCCACAGGGTCTTGCCCTTGCGCTCGGTGTTGTTGCGGATGACCCCGTTGGCGGCGTCCAGGATGTTCTGGGTGGAGCGGTAGTTTTGCTCCAGGCGGACCACCCGGGTGCCGGGGAAGTCCTCCTCGAAGTGCATGATGTTCTCGATGGTGGCGCCCCGGAACTTGTAGATGCTCTGGTCGTCATCCCCCACCACGCACAGGTTGCCGCTGCGCTGGGCCAGCAGCCGGACGAACTCGTACTGGGCGTGGTTGGTGTCCTGGAACTCGTCCACCATGATGTACTCCAGCCGGTCCTGGTAGCGGGCCAGCACGTCGGGGTGCTCCCGGAACAGGCACACGGCGTGGACCAGCAGGTCATCGAAATCCATGGCGTCGGCGTTTTTCAGCCGCCGCTGATAGGCGGCATACGCCTGGGCCACCACCTTCAGGCGGTAATCGGCCCCGGCCTGCCGGGCAAACGCCTGGGGCCCCAGCAGCTCGTCCTTGGCCCGGGCGATCTCCCCCAGGATGCCCTTGGGGGACAGGGCCTTTTCGGAGATGTTCAGCTCCTCCATGACGCTTTTCATCAGCCGGCGGCTGTCGTCGGTGTCGTAGATGGTGAAGTGGGAGGTGAAGCCCAGGCGGTCGCCGTCCCGGCGGAGGATGCGGGCGCAGCCGGCGTGGAAGGTGGAGGCCCACACGTCGTTGCCCCGGTCCCCCAGCAGGGTGCACAGGCGGTCCTTGAGCTCTCCCGCGGCCTTGTTGGTGAAGGTGATGGCCATGATCCGCCAGGGGGCCACGGGGTCCACGGCCAGGCGGGCGTGGATCTCCTCGGGCAGGGGGCTCCCCGCCAGGAAGGCCCGGCAGGCGGCGGCGTCCTCCGGGCCCAGGGCGGCGGAGAGGCGGTCGCTGTGATAGGCGGCGCCGTAGCGGATCAGGTTGGCGATGCGGTTGATGAGCACCGTGGTCTTGCCGCTGCCGGCCCCGGCCAGGATCAGCACCGGTCCCTGGGTCTGGAACACGGCTTCCCGCTGGCGCTCGTTCATGCGGGCAAAGGCTTTGTCCAGCACCTGCCGGCGCAGGGCGGTCCATTCTGCTTGATTGTTCGGCATATCGTTCTCCATGGGATTTTTTGGTCGCCCGGGTCGCGCCCCTGCCCGGACTGCGTCCGGGCCCCCGGCCCCCTGCGGGGGCCGGGGGGGTCCGCCCAGAGGGCGGCCCGCCGGGGCGCGGGGCTTTCGAAGACCAGTATACCACAATGAGAGCCGTTTCGCAACGGAAAAAAGGCCCCGGCAAGCCGGAGCCTTGGGTCTGTTGGGGGCAGGAGGCAGCGCCGCCTACCCCTCCGCGGCGTCTGCCCACGCGCGCAGCTCCTCCATGGCCTCCCGCAGCAGGCGGGGGATGGTGAGGTCGCTGACGCCCACGATGACGGTATCGCAGTGGTTGAAGGGGATCAGGATGCGCCGGGCCCGGCTCTGGGCCACGGCCACGGCCATTTTCGGGGTGATCTCCCCCAGCAGGGCGTCCGCCAGGACGATGCCGATTGGACCGATGATCACATCGGCGGTGCGGCTGCACACCACCACGGCGTTCTCGCCGGTGGCGCCGTCGTCGGCCCCGGCCCGGAGCATGGCGGAGGTGGCTGCGGTGTTGGTGCCCACGGCGGTGATGTGGGCGCCGGGGACGGTCTGCCGGGCGGCCGTGACCAGCTGGCGGCCCACGCCGCCGCCCTGGGCGTCGATGATGAGGATCTTCATGAGGGGGTCTCCTTTCCCAGCGGGGATCCCGCCGGGGAAAACCGCCGGCGGCCTGTACTCCGCATTGTACCCGACGCCGGGGGAAAAGTCAACGGGGCAGGGGCTCCTTTTTCACCAGGGTGCCCACCCGGCCGCCCCGCACCGTGAGCAGGAACACCTGGTCCTCCCGCAGCCCCACCTGCCGCAGCTGGTCCCGGACCCAGCCTTCATCCCGGCCGCACAGGGCCAGAGAGCCCCGGTCCAGCACCCCGTCGCTGAGGACCACCATCTCCAGGGCCCGGGGCGGGGCCTTCACCCCGGCCTGCTTGGGGGTCAGGGGGTCCTCCCCGGCCTTTTTGGCCACGCTCATGCGGCCGTTGGTCTCCACTACGGCCCAGGCCACCTCTTCCAGGGAGAACGCCCCCGCCAGCCGCAGCTGCTCGAAGAGCTCCTCCGTGGTCATCCGCAGGCGGCGCAGGGCCTCCTGCATCAGCTGCCCCTCCCGGATCACCAGCTCCGGCCGGCCGCACACCGCCCGGCGGAACCGTCCGCTTTTCAGCATCCACAGGGACACCCCCACCTCGCACAGCACCAGGGCCCCCATAGGCACGATGCCCGACAGCAGCGACAGGTCCCGCTCCTGGATGGGCAGCACCGCCAGCTCGGAGATCAGCAGCGTCACCACCAGCTCGGAGGTCTGCAGCTGGCTGATCTGCCGTTTGCCCATCAGCCGGACCCCCAGCAGGATCACCGCGTACATCACCACCGTGCGCACCAGCGCCAGCACCATGCGAAACACCGCCCTTTCCTGGGCTTCAGTGTGCCCGGCGGGCGCATGGAATATTCGGCGGCGGCGGGGAAAGACTAGGACCGCGAATGGAGAAAAAGGAGGCTTGTCCTGTGGAGAACGCCGTTTCGCCCAAGCTCGCGGAGAACAAGGCGTATTTTGCCCGGGCGTTTGCCCATGCCATGGATTTCATGCTCCGGGACCTGGAGGTGGGGGGCGTCCCCGCCGCGCTGATGGCCCTGGACGGGCTGGTGAGCAAGCAGGTCATCACCCTGAGCATCCTGGAGCCGCTGGTCCGGGCCAAGCGCCTGCCCCGGCAGGGGGACGTGCTGGGCTATGTGGAGCGGGAGGTGCTGTATGCCATGGAACAGCGCCGGGAAACGGACCGGGAGACCCTGCTGACCCTGCTGATGAGCGGCTTTGCGGTGCTGTGCCTGGAGGGCTGCCCGGAGGCGCTGGTGTTCGGGGTGCAGGGGTTCGAGAGCCGGGGCCCCGAAGAGCCCCAGAACGAGGTGATGCAGCGGGGCGCCAAGGACGGCTTCACCGAGAGCTATCAGAACAACATGGCCATGATCCGCCGCCGGATGAAGACCCCCGCCCTGAAGTTCGAGCCCTTGGAAGCGGGGGACAGCAGCCACACCCCTCTGGCCCTGTGCTATCTGGAGGGGACGGCGTCCCGGGAGATCGTGGAAACGGTGCGGCGCCGGCTGGCGGACGCCCGGCTGGACACCGCCCTGGGCGCGGGGTATCTCTCGGGGTTTCTGGACCGGCGGGGGGCGTTCTCCGGGGTGGGGCAGACGGAGCGCCCGGACGTGGTGTGCGGGAAGATCGCCGAGGGCCGGGTGGCCGTGCTGGTGGAGGGGACTCCCAGCGTGCTGCTGGTGCCGTTCCTCTTCGTGGAGAATTTCCAGACCATGGACGACTACCTCACCCGGCCGTTCTACGCGGGGTTCATCCGGTGGCTCAAGTACCTGGCGTTTTTCGTCAGCGCCTTCCTGCCGGGGCTGTATGTGGCCATCGCGGCCCACCACCCGGAGGTCCTTCCCGAGACCCTGATGCTGAAGATCGCCCAGGAGGAGGCCCAGACGCCCTTTCCCGTGCTGCCGGAGACGCTGCTGCTGTTCTTCCTGTACGAGGTCCTGCGGGAGGCCGGGCTGCGGGCGCCCAAATCCCTGGGGTCCATCGTCAGCATCGTGGGAGGTCTCGTCATCGGGGAAACGGCGGTGTCCGCGGGCCTGGTGAGCCCCATCTCCCTGCTGGCGGTGGCCCTCACCGCCGTGGCGGGGTACACGGTGCCCCGGCTCTATGAGCCCCTGGCGGTGCTGCGGCTGAGCTTTCTCCTGCTGGGCGGGCTGCTGGGGGTCTGGGGCGTGGCTGTGGGCTTTACGGCTCTGCTGTTTGATCTCTGCGCCGGAACGGCCTTTGGGGTGCCGCTGCTCTCCCCGGTGTCCCCCTTCGGCCGGCGCCCGGTGCTGCGGGACGTGGCCGCCCGGGAGAGCTGGAAGAAGCTCTCCCGCCGCCGGGCCCGGGTGCAGGACCTCCCCGGCGCCGCCCCCCAGACTCAGGAAAGGAAGTGATCTCATGCACGCCCAGCGTTCGGATATCCGCACGGGGCAGCTGTTCACGCTGCTGTTCGTGGCCCAGGCCGCCCCGGCCATCCTCCTCAGCGGCCGCTCCACCGGCGGGTCGGACCCCCTGCAGGGGATCCTCTCCGTGGGGCTCACCGCCGCTGCCGGGCTGGTTTTGACCCTGCCCGTGCTGCTGCTGCGCCGCAAAACCCCCGCCCTGGCCTCCAGGGGGCCCTTTGCCCTGCTCCCGGTGGTCTATATCGCCGGCACGGTGTGGCTGGACGGCGCGTTCCTGGGGCTGTTCCAGGTGTTCCTCCAGGACACGGTGAACCCCGATTTCTCCGCCCGGATGACCGTGACCCTGCTGGTGCTCTGCGCCGCCTACGGCGCGCTGCGGGGCCTGGAATGCGTGGCCCGGTGCGCCGGGGTGATCTTCGCCTTCCTGCTGGTGGGCACGGGCCTGGTGCTGGGCATCACCGCCACCCGGATGGACCCCGGCAACCTGCCCCCGCCGTTTTACGACGGCTGCGGCCAGACCCTCCGGGGGACGGGGCTGTTTTTGTCCCGGCTGTCCTTTCTGCCGGCTCTGGCGGTGCTTTTCCCCCGGGCCAAGGGGGGCGCGGCCCGGCCCCTGCTGGGCTTTGCTGGGGGGCTTGCCGCCCTCTATGCCCTCATCCTCCTGCTGCTGGGCGGGTGCCTGGGGCCCTATGCCGGCACCCAGAATTTCCCGGTGTATGCCCTGGCCACCCTGACGGAGGTCCGCTCCATGCAGCGGCTGGACGCCGTTTTCGTGGGGGTGTGGTTCCTGGTGGTCACCGCCCGCATCGCCCTGGGGCTGACGGTGTGCCGGGCCTGCGGGCAGTCCCTCGCCGGGGATCGGGGCGCTGTGGGGTGGGTGCTGGGCCCGGCGGCGGGGCTCCTGCTGGTGACGCTGCTGGTGTCGGAGGTCCGCCCCGTGCGGGAGGTCCTGCTGGCCCCGGGGCCGCAGCTGGCAATCCTGCTGCTGTTGGGCGCGGGGGTGCCGCTGGGGCGCCTGGGGCGCCTGCGGCGGGCGGAAAGGAGCGCCCCATGAGCCGGCTGCTGCGGGCGGGGACCGCGCTCCTGCTGTGCGTGGGGCTGCTGCTGCCCCTGTCCGGCTGCGGGGCGCTGGAGCTCTACCAGCGGCTGCTGATCCACGGCATCGGCGTGGACCGGGCGGGAGATGACCTGGTGCTGACGGTCCGTTCCTCCGCCGGAGAGGGCCGGGAGGAGGCCTTTTCCTGCCGGGGGGCCACCGTGGCGGACGCCCTGGTCCAGCTGACCCGCTCCACGGGCCGGCGGCCGTTTTTGGCCCACAACTACCTGGTGGTGCTGGGCCGCGCCTGCGCCGAACACGGTCTGACCCCCGACCTGGACTTTTTCATCCGCCGCTCCGGCACCCGCCCGGCAGTGGAGCTCTACCTGGCCCGCGACACGGCCGGGGCGGTCCTCTGCGCCCAAAAAGACGGGGCGTTTCTCAAGATGTCCCAGCTGCAGGAGCTCTCCTCCGCCGCCCAGGAGATCGGCCTGGGGGAAGCGGTGGACCTGCTGGGGTTTGAAAACGCCCTGCTGACCCCCGGCCGGGACCCGGTGCTGCCGGTGGCGGCGGTGCAGGAGGGCGAGGTGGTGCTGGACGGCATGGGGTTCTTTCGGGGGGACGTGCTGGCGGGGTTCCTGCCCGCGGAGGCGCTGCGGGGCCTGCTGGCCGCCCAGAACCGGCTGTCCGGCGGGGAGGCGGTGGTCCCCGGGGCGGCGGGGGGCAGCGCCACCCTGGCCCTGACCCGGTGCATGAGCCGCCTGGACCCGGACCCGGCGGACCCCCTGCGCTTCGACCTGCGGGTAGAGCTCCTGGCGGACGTGGCGGCCTATCCCACCGGGGAGCGGGCCCTGGACGAGGCCGCCTACGCCTTTCTGGAGCAGGGCCTGTCGGCGGAGCTGGAGGGCCAGATCCGCTCCATCCTCCGCGCCGCCGGGGAAGCGGGCTGCGACGTGCTGGGCCTGGGCAGCACGGTGTACCGCCGGGCGCCCCAAGCCTGGCGCGATCTGGAGGACCGCTGGCCCCAGCTGCTGCCCCAGTGCGCCGTTTCGGTGACGGTCTCCGTGGAGGTGCGCCGCATCCGGCAGGAGGTGCGCTACAGCGCCAGGTAGACGTTGTACTTGAGCAGCCAGTAGTTGATCTGGAGCAGGTACGCCAGCAGCTGGGGCCCGGCCATCAGCTGGCCGAACCAGGGCTTGCCGTAATCGAAGGTCTCCTCCACGAGCCCCTGGGCGGCCTCCCGGGAGAGGAGCTTGTGGATGGGCTGGTCCCGGTCCCGGAGGATGTGCCCCACCTGTTCCTTCAGCAGGCGCTCGTACGCCGGGTCGTAGGTCTTGGGGTAGGGGCTCTTTTTCCGCTCCAGAATCTCCTCCGGCAGCAGGCCCCGGGCGGCGTCCCGCAGCAGGCCCTTGGGTCGGCCGTCCCGGCAGCGGTAGTCCCACGGGGCGTTGTAGACATACTGGGCGATGCGGTGGTCGGCGTAGGGCACCCGGACCTCCAGGCCGCTGGCCATGGAGCACCGGTCCTTGCGGTCCAGCAGGGTGGCCATGAACCACCGCAGGTTGAGGTAGGAGAGGTGCCGCATGCGCAGGCTGTCGCAGGTCTCTCCGGGCAGGGCGGGGGTCTCCCGCAGGCTCTCGTGCAGGCGGTTGGCCGCGTATTCCGCCATCCCCAGGCTCTCCCGCAGCTCCGGCTTCAGCAGGGACATGCGGTGCTCCAGGTTGTTGGACCAGGGGAAGTGCATGCCGTCGAACATCTCCCGCCGGTGGAACCAGGGGTACCCGCCGAAGATCTCGTCGGCGCATTCGCCGCACAGGGCCACGGTGTGGTGCTCCTTCACCAGCCGGCAGAAGTGCACCAGGGACCCGTCGATGTCCGCCATGCCCGGCAGGTCCTTGGCGATCACTGCCTCGTAGAGGGAATCCAGCAGCTGGCGGCTGTCGCAGTACAGCGTGGTGTGCCGGGTGCCCAGCTCCCGGCTGACCCGCAGGGCCCAGCTCTCGTCCCGCTCCGGCTGGAAGGAGGAGGGCGAGAAGTGCTCCTCGTTCCCCACGAACTCGAAGGAGTAGGTGCACAGCTGCTCGCCCCGCCGGTCCAGCTCCCGGGCGGCCAGGGCCGTCACCACGCTGGAATCCAGCCCCCCGGACAGGAAGGTGCACAGCGGCGCGTCGGAGGCCAGCTGCCGCCGCACGGTGTCTTCCAACAGGTCCCGCACGGTCTCCACCGCCGTCTCATAGTCCTCCGTGCAGGGCTGGGCCGTGAGGGTGAAGTAGGCCCAGTCCCGAAAGCCCTCCCGGTCGAACACGGCGCAGTGCCCGGGCTTGATCTCCCGGATCCCCCGGAACACCCCGCACCCCGGGGTCCGGGCGGGCCCCAGGCCCAGGATCTCGCACACGCCGCCGGCATCCAGCACCGGCGTCACCCCCGGGTATTCAAACAGCCCCTTGATCTCCGAGGCGAACACCAGCCGCCCCTCCCGCAGGGTGTAGAACAGAGGCTTCACCCCGAAGCGGTCCCGGCAGAGGAAGGTCTTCCCCGTGCGGGTGTCGTCCACCGCAAAGGCGTAGATGCCGTTGAGCTTTTCGGCGCAGTCCTCCCCGTAGCACAGATAGGCCTTCAGCAGCACCTCCGTGTCGCACCGGGTCTCGAAGGCGTATCCCCGGGCGGTGAGGTCCTCCCGCAGGGCGTCGGTGTTGTAGAGCTCCCCGTTGTACGCCAGGGTGACGGTGTGCTCCCCCACGGTGGCGGTCATGGGCTGGGCGCCGTGCTCCGGGTCCAGGATGGCCAGCCGCACGTGGCCCAAAGCACAGTGGGCCGAGAGATGGGCCCCGGCGTCGTCCGGCCCCCGGTGGGACAGCCGCCGCGCCATGCTCCGCACCCGGTCCAGCCACAGGTTCCTGCCCTCCAGCAGGTCCTCATTGTAATCGCAAAACCCCGCAAATCCGCACATAAAATCGGCCTCCTTTTTCACCCCACAGTATATGCGGGCGGGAAGCGGGAGGCTCTGGGGCCGGTTTGTAAAATTTTTTTGAACGCCCACCCGCCCGCCCTCCGCCTCGCCTGCGCCGCCCCCTGCGGGGGCAGCGCGCCGTTTCCCCGGGGGGAAACGGCCGCCCGCTCCGGGACAAAGCCCGGAGCGGGCGGCGAGGCGGCAGGCGGCGGAGAGCCGGCGTCAGACGGGATATGCAAAGGCGGGCAGGGTGGTGTTCAGCTGCCGCTGCTCGGGGTCCTCCGTCACCGAGAAGCGCCCGAACCGGGCCGTGGCCCCGTGCTGGGCGAACAGCGCCGCAAAGCACCCGGTGAAGGTCCCCCGCATGGCCTCGGTGGAGAGCAGCTGGGTGCTGCCCGTGCCGATGGGGGTCAGGGACGCAGCATCGGGCCCCGCCAGGAAGACGTACTCCCCCCGCCGGGCGATCACCCGCAGCACCAGCTGCTCCCCGGGGAAGACCACCGGCTGGCTCTGGGCACACAGGTCCACCGCCCGACGCCGGAGGGACACCCCAAGGCCCCCCTCCTGCCGGGACACGCACAGGTCGTAGTGGTGCTCGTTGGTGTGGAAGACGGACAGCCCCGCCTCCCCCGGGCCCTCCACCATGAGCTCCGTCTCAAAGGTCAGCTCCATCTGCTGCTGCCGCACCCCCAGGAACGTGGTCTCGCCGTAGTCGTCCAGGGTGCCGCTGCCGGAGATCAGGGTCAGGCCGCCGCCCAGCCGGTAGTGTTCCGGCACCGGGTTGCGCAGGAAGGTCCACCGGGGGTCCAGGGTCTCCCCGGAAAAGTCCTCGGCAAAGTTCATGTCCCCCCGGGCGGGCTCGCCTTCACCCATGGTGAGCTCCAGGGGCCGCCCGCCGTTGACCACCGGCCAGCCGTCCACCCATTCCACCGGGGCCAGCAGGGTCTCCCGGCCGATGTGGTGCAGCTGCGCCCGGGAGGGCCGCACGCCGTGGACCACCAGGAACCACCGGCCGTCCGGGGTGTCCACCAGGTCGGCGTGGCCCACCCCCTGCAGGGGAGACTGGTCCGCGTTCCGGTGGGTCAGGATGGGATTGTGGGGGCAGCTCTCATAGGGGCCCCACAGGCAGTCGCTGCGGGCGATGGTCACCATGTGGCCGTATTCGGTGCCCCCCTCGGCGATCATCAGGTAATAGGTCCCGTGAATCTTGTAGAGATGGGGCCCTTCGGGGCACCGGCCGCCGCTGCCGGTCCACAGCACCCGCTTTTCCGTCCGGATCTCCCCCGTTTCCGGGTCGATGCCAAAGCACACGATGCCCTGGCTGTGGCTTTCCGGGTCGTCCCCGGTGCCCACATAGTAGGCCTGTCCGTCGTCGTCCCAGAACAGGCTGGGGTCGATGCCCATGTGGTCGATCCACACCGGGTCGCTCCAGGGCCCGTTGATGTCGTCGGTGTGGACGATGAAGTTGGGCCTGCCGGTGGGGAACTTCAGCACGTTGGTGGTGATCATGTAGAACCGGCCGCCGTGCTCCCGAATGGTGGGGGCGAAGATCCCCACCGAGGTCATGGCGCCCACCAGGTCCAGCTGGCTCTTCCGGGTCAGCACGCTGCCCTGCCGCTCCCAGTGCACCAGGTCCCGGCTGTGCCACAGGGGCACCCCCGGGAAGAACTCAAAGGAGCTGTTCACCAGGTAATAGTCTTCCCCGGCCCGGCAGATGCTGGGGTCGGGGTAGAACCCCGGCAGGATGGGGTTTTGATACGCGTTCATGCAGGTCCCTCCTTGTGGTTTCTGCCTCATATTATACCAGACCCGCCCGGCCGTTGCAACCGCAAAACGCCAAAAGCCGGGCGGTCGCCCGCCCGGCTCGGTAGATCCAGTCCTTTTCGCTTACTGCTGCAGGCTCTCGATGGAAGAAAGCCGCTCTCCGCAGGCCTGCAGGATGGCTTCTCCGCCGATGACGCACACGTTGGATCTCTCCGCCAGGGCGTCCAGCTGACGGCTGAAGGCCTCCAGCTGCTCCACAGTGGTGGAGAGCACCTGGGTGCGCAGGGTCTGCAGGTCCTCCTGGGTCCGCCCGCCAAAGTACATGCCGGCGGCCCGAACGGCCTCGTTGCGGGGCATGACGATCTTTTCCAGGTCGCCGATGGTGCTGATGATGTACTTGTCCGGGGCCTCGCCGCTCTGGCAGAAGTGTCGCAGCGCCGCGCCGGCGGCGTCAAAGGTGGCCAGGGACTGGGCGCAGCGGGGGTCCCGATAGGAGCTGAACTGCACCTCGCCGTCCTCCGCCACCAGCATGGCCGTGCCGTAGGCGCCGCCCTTGACCCGGACCTCGTTCCACAGGTAGTCATACCGCAGCAGGGTGGCCGCCACGCACTGGCACCCGGTGAACTCCGCACCCACGGTGCGCAGGTTGCCGCAGCTGGCGGAATACCCCACCCCCGCCGGGATGGAGAAGCCCTGGTCGAAGTTCTCTGCGGGGGTATAGGCCGCCGCGGGGCCCATCTCCCCTTCGGGCAGGGTCTGGGTCACGCTGCGCACCCAGGCCTCGTCCATGGGCCCGGTGATGCTGGCGGTGAGCCGCGCCCGCACGAAGACCTTCTGCAGCAGGGCAGCCAAACGCTCACACAGGGCCTCGCCGTTTTCTGCAAAGCCCTTCTCCAGCTTCTGCAGGGTGCGCAGATAGGTGATGCCGTGCAGGGTCTCCTCCACGGCGGACCGGGCGGAGAGCACCGAGGCCGCGTGGATGTTGGCCGCGTTCCGGGAGCTGCCGGTGCGCTGCTCCAGCACGATGCGGAACTGCCGCAGCAGGTTGAAGAAGTTCTCCCGGTCGTCGAACCGGGTCTCCAGCAGGATCTCCCGGATGATCTGAGCCGCCTCGGCCTTGCGGCTCTCCAGCAGCGCAGCGCTGACGGTAAGCACGGGCTTCACGGTGCGGTCGCCGTACACCGCGGTGTACACCGAGAACCGCCCGATGGTGGCGTCCAGCCGCTCCTTGAGCTCCAGGGCGGAGCTGTGCTCCGTGGCCATCTCGCCCAGCACGCTGCCGGCCAGGGTCACCAGGCCCAGCTCTTCGGGGTCCAGATCGTCCAGGGCAAAGTGCAGGTCCAGATAGGCGATGCCGTCGGTCTCCACGTCCTGGTGCAGCACGGTGAGACCGTCCACCTGCTCCACGGTATTCTTCAGGGGCTTGTTCTCCGCCGGGATGTCGGACAGCTTGAGCAGCGGGATGGAGGCCAGCTCCTCGGGGGTGTCCGGGCGCTCCTGCCGGGCCCGCAGGGTCTTGAATTCCGCGATGACCTGGTCCACCTGCTCCGGGGTCCAGCTGGCCTTCAGGGCAGCCAGCTGCTCCTTCAGGGCCTGGGCGCGCCGGGCGCCCAGGGTGTTGCTGGGCACCATGCACACCTGTCCCAGGTGCCGGCTCTCCAGCAGGACCTCCTGGAGCAGGGCCTCAAAATAGCCCTGGTCCACGCCGGCCCGCAGCTGGGCAAAGAGCTCCTCGTTGCGCAGCCCGTCGGCGGGGTGGCCGCCGTACAGCCAGGCAGACATGGCCCGCATGCCGTAGCCCAGGCCGCCGAAGCTGCGCTCCTTGGCCGCAAACTCGGCCCGGTTCAGCGCCGCCCGCAGCTGGTCGTGGTCCAGTCCCTGGGCCGCCTGCCGCAGGGTCTCCTCCAGCACGGCCCACACCTGGGCCTCCTTGTCCAGGGAGGTGTTCTTCACGGAGAGGAACAGATAGGGCTGCAGCATGCCGCTCATCATCTCCATCTCCACGTCCTGGGCCAGGCCGCCGCCCACCAGAGCCTTTTTCACCGGGGATTCGTTGGAATCGCACAGCACCTCGGCCAGGATGTCCATGCCGGTGATCTTCGCCCGCTGGTCAAAGGTGCCCACGACCCAGCCCTTGCCCAGCAGCACCTTGTCGCTGCCGTCCTCGTCGGGGCCGATCTGGTACTCTTCCCGGGTCTCTGCCGGGGCCACCGGGGCCTGCAGGGGGATGTCCGCGTCGGGGGTGATGCGGTCATAGGGCTCCAAAAAGCCGGCGATCTTCTCCAGAGAGGCGTCCAGATCCACCTCGCCGTCCAGGAAGATCCGGGCATTGGAGGGATGGTAGAACCGCTTGTGGCTGGCCACATACTGCTCATAGGTCAGCTCGGGGATGTGGTCCGGGTCGCCGCCGGAGGAGAAGCGGTAGCAGTTGTCCGGGAACAGCGCCCGGTTCATGGCCTCCACCAGCAGCTCCTCGGGGTTGGAATAGGCGCCCTTCATCTCGTTGTAGACCACGCCGTTGTACTCCAGCTCTCCCTCGGGGGAATCCAGCTCATAGTGCCACCCCTCCTGCCGGAAAGCATGGGGGTCCCGCAGGGTCAGCGGGTGGAAGACGGCGTCCAGGTACACGTCCATCAGGTTCAGGAAGTCCTGGGGGTTCCGGCTGGCCACGGGGTACATGGTGAAGTCGGAGCCGGTCATGGCGTTCAAAAACGTCTGCAGCGAGCTCTTCAGCAGCTCCACGAAGGGCTCCTTCACCGGGTACTTTTCCGAGCCGTTGAGCACGGAATGCTCGATGATGTGGAAGATGCCGGTGTGGTCCTCCGGGGTGGTCTTAAAGCCGATGGCAAAGGTCTTGTTGTCGTCCGCCCGGTCCAGCCAGATGAGATCCGCGCCGTTTTTCTCATAATCCATGCGGTACATCACGGCCTTGATCTCCGGGAGCTCCACCCGCTCCCGCAGGGTGAACCCGTGGAGCTTGGAGCCGATTTTCAGATCCATTTCGATTCGTTCCTTTCTGTGTGGGTTTTGGGGTCGGGACTATTTTACCATGTTTTTCGGGCGGTTACAAGTGAAAATATGGGATCCCCGGCAGAAAAGAAGGGGCGAGGGATCAGGGAGAGGAAAGGGGTCGATTTTTGTATGGAATTACTAGTTTATTTGATTTATTTTGGGGTACGAGTAGGGCAAATAGGGTAGTGAGTATTTCTTACCTAAACTCGGGTTACGGTCAAGAATATTTACATTTTGGACGAGATTTTGGGCCCAAAAGGGTCCCGAACCCTGCCGGAACCCCGCCGCAGGGAAACAAAAATGCCCCCTGTTTTGCCCCCTTGCCCGCCGGAAAGCGGCGCTTTCGGGCCCGCCGTCTCGCCCGCCGGCCCCCTGCGGGGGCGGCGCATTTTGCCCCGCAAAAAGGGGCGCCGCGGCCCAAAAGGCCGCGGCGCCCGGCGAGACGGCGGGGGCAGGGACCCGTCATTCAGCGACGGGGAAGCTGCGTTTTTCGGTCTGGCGGCCATCGGACACGCTGAGGGTCAGCGTGCCGGGCTGGGTAGCCCGCAAAACGGCCAGTGCCCGGCCGTAGTAGGTGGTGTAGCGGCCGTCGGAGAAGCGCTCCTCGGTGCGGGGGTTGGCGCTGCCAAAGCCCAGCAGTTCGCCGCCGGTGACCTGGGCGGTGAGGGTGCGGTCGTCGTTGCATTCCCGGATGCCGTTGCCGCCCACCAGCGTCACCGGCACCAGCACGCACTGGCCTGGATGCAGGGTCTCGGCAGGGGTCTCCAGCTGGATACGGGTCTTGCCCACAGAGGAACGCAGCTCGCTGCGGCCCAGCTCCTTGCCGGCCTCGTCGGTGACCACCGCCGTGAGGATGCCGGGAGCGTAGCGGACCTTGAAGAGGGCAACGCCGTTTTTGATCTTCTTCTTTTTGCCGTAGGGCTTGCCGTTGAGGAGCAGCCGGGCCTCGCCAGCCGGGTAGTAGACCTCCACCACGGCGGGGTTGCCGGCGCAGTTCTGCCAGCTCCAGGAGGGGATGGAATTGGTGCCCCGCCAGACGGCCTGGCTGGGAGTCTCCCCGGGGTGGTTCACCGGGCGGACGGAAAGGGCCGGGCTCTCCAGCAGATCCCAGGCGGACTGGGCCAGATACACTTCTCCGGTGGGTTCGCCCAGGATGTCCAGAGCGCCCACGTCCGCCAGGAGCCACGGATAGGGCTTATCGAAGGCGTGGCCGTCGGAAGCGTAGCTCCACGCGCCGATGCCCGCTTCGCCCAGGTAGTCCCAGGCGGTCCACATGAAGTCGCCGATGAGGTAGGGGTACTCTTTCACCATCTGCCAGTTCTTCCAGATGTCCTGGGGGAAGGTCTCGCTCCCCACCACCACCCGGTCCGGGTGGGCGGTCTTCTCCAGGGGATAGCGGCCGGAGGCGTAGTTGTACCCCGCGATGTCCAGCACGTCCAGGGCCGGCGAGGTGGCCTGATCGGCGGCCTTGGAATTGGCGGCCTTGTTCATGCCGGTGCCCACCTTGGAGGCGATCATGTTGAACACGGTGCTGCTCATGTTCAGGGCGGCGGAGCCGTTGGACTGCTGCTCGCTTTCCTCCGAGCGGCCGCCCTTGTTGGGATCCCAGATGAAATTGCCCTTGCTGGCGCCGAAGAGGATGGAGAGGTTCATGCCGGCGGTGACGGGGCGGGAGGGGTCCAGCTCGTGGAGGCGGAACACGATGTCCTGCAGCAGGCCCACGCCCCGGTCGTTGGAGGGCTCGCTGAGCTCGTTGCCCACGGAATAGAAGACCACGGAGGGGTGGTTGTAGTCCCGGGCCACCAAGGCCTCCAGGTCGTACACGTAGTTGTCCATGAACTGGGAGGCGTAGTCGTAGGGGTTTTTGTGGTTGTACCACATGTCCCAGGTCTCGTCCATCACGTAGACGCCGTAGCGGTCACAGGCCCGCAGCAGCGCGGCGGAGGCGGGGTTGTGGGCGGAGCGCAGGGCGTTGAAGCCCGCCTCCTTCAGGGCACGGACCCGGAAATCCTCCCATTCCTCCAGGCTGGCGGAGCCCGCCACACCGTTGTCGTGGTGGAGGCAGCCGCCCCGGAGCAACGTCTCTTTCCCGTTGACGAAGAAGCCCTGGGGGCCCCAGTCCAGGGTGCGGATGCCGAAGGTCTCCTGGGCCTCGTCCACCGTCTCGCCCCCCACGGAGAGGGTGACCCGGCAGGTGTAGAGGGCAGGGGTCTCGTCGCTCCACAGCTTGGCGTCGGGGATGTCCAGCTCCACGGCGCCGCCCTTGCCGGCGGCCACCACGGTATCGCCGTCCAGGATCTCCACGGAGACCTCGCCGCCGGTGACGGCGGTCTCCACCAGGATCCGGGCGGGGTCGATGGACAGGGTGGAAATCTTCACGCCCTGCCAGAGGATGTGGTCCGCACCGGCCACGACCAGGGACACCGGCCGGTAGATGCCCGCGCCGGAGTACCAGCGGGAATTGGCCACCTGGCTGTTGTCCACCTCCACGGTGAGGGTGTTCTCCGCCCCGAAGCGCAGGAAGGGGGCTGCCTCCACGGTGAAGGGGATGTAGCCGTAGGGCCGGGGGCCGGGGGCCTCTTGGCCGTTGAAAAGGACCCGGGCGTTGCGGTAGACGCCCTCGAAGGCCAGCAGGACGGTCTTGCCCTGCCAGTCCGCCGGGGCGGTGAAGGTCTTTTCGTAGACATAGGCGCCGCCGGGGAAGAACGCGCCGCCGGTCCCGGAGGGGCAGCCGGGCAGGCGGGTCTCGGTCTGCATGGCGTCGTGGGGCAGGGTCACGGGGACGGCTTCCTCCGCATCTGCCCGGCGGAAGGTCCAGCCGGTGTTGAAGCTGATGGGTCTCATGAGAGTTCCTCCTTGTTGGGATTTTTTGACAAACGGGAGCCGGCCGGCGGGGCCGGTCTCCGGAGCAGCAGAAATACTTTAGGTAGATTATACACCGGAGGAGGGAGAAAATCAACCGAAAATGGAGACTTTTTTGGGGCGATCCCCTGGGAAACTGTACAGAAACGGGCCGAAAAACGCACCTGACGGGGTGGGATTTTTGTGAGGCGGCGGGGCATGCTAGAGAAAAAAAGGGGCGAACGCATGGGCGAAACGGGAAAATTTGCGGTGATCGGAGGATTGGCGGGGCTGGCCAACGGGCTGTTCGGCACGGGGGGCGGGCTGTTTCTGGTGCCGCTGCTCACCCGGTGGGCCGGGCTGGAGGAAAAGGAGGCCCTGGCCACCTCGGTGGCGGTGGTGTGCGCGCTGTCGCCGGTGTCGGCGGCGGTGTACGGGGCCAACGGCGCCCTGCAGCTGCAGGCCGCGTGGCCGTATCTGATCGGCGGGGCAGCGGGCGGACTGGTGGCGGGACGGGTGTTTGCCCGGGTGCCGGCGGAGCTGCTGCGCAAGGCCTTTGGGGCGCTGCTGCTGTACGGGGGGATCCGGGCGGTGATGGGCGGATGAGCGCCTGGTGGGACAGCGCGGCGGGGCTGCTGACCGGGGTGCTGTCGGGCTTCGGGGTGGGCGGCGGGACGCTGCTGATCCTGTGGCTGACGCTGGTGCGGGGGATAGACCAGCTGCAGGCGGGGGGCATCAATCTGCTGTACTTTGCGGCGTGCGCCCTGCCGGCCCTGCGGGGCCATCTGCGCCGGGGGATGGTGCACAAGCGGGCCGCGCTGCGGTGCGCGGCAGCGGGGCTGCCGGTGTGTGCGGCGGCGGCCGGACTGGCCGCCTGGATGGAGGTGGGCCTTCTGCGGCGGCTGTTCGGCTGCGTGCTGCTGGTCATCGGCGCAAAAGAGCTTTTTGGGAAAAACCGGAAGAGGGAAACGCCCCCGGAATAATCGCCCCAAAGCGGCGCACAATAGCCCTGAGCACGGCAAATCACAGGAAAGAAGGATCGAAAGCATATGAGCATTTTGGACCGGATCGCGTTGGTCCTGACCGTCATCGGCGGGATCAACTGGGGGCTGGTGGGGATCTTTCAGTTCGACCTGGTGGCCTTTCTGTTCGGCGGACAGACCGCCGTGGCCTCCCGGATCGTCTACACGCTGGTGGGGATCGCCGCCCTGTGGTGCATCTCCCTGCTGTTTCGGGACGGACGGGAGACGGAGTGACCCCGCGGACCCACGAAGGACCCGGAAGGGTCCTTTTTGATTGACGGCAGCAAAGGAGGCGGCGGGATGAAACGGCGGAGCTACGGGACGTTTATGGGGCTTTTGTGCCTGTTTTTGGCGGCGTGCGTGTCCATCTGGGGGGCCAGCGGCAGCGCGGAATATGTGGCCGCAGCGGCGGGGCAGAGCCTCTACCGGCTGGACGTGGCCAAGAGCCGGGGGACCCTGTACGACTGCAAGGGCAGGCCCCTGACCGGGGCCCAGCGTGTGTGGGTGGCCGCAGTGGCCCCCACCCCCGAGGCCCTGGGCACGGTGGATCAGGCCACGGGCGGACGGTACCGGGAGCGGCTGGCGGCGGCGCTGGCGGACGGGAAGCCCTTTGCCGTGGAGCTGGACCAGTGGGTGGATTCCCCCTATCTGGAGGTGATCAGCGTTCCCCGGCGGTACAGCGAGGACCAGCTGGCGGCCCACGTGGTGGGCTATCTGGACAGCCTGGGGGGCGGCGCCAGCGGCGTGGAGCTGGGCATGGACGACGTGCTCTCCGCCTGTGCGGGGGAGGCCGCCGTGTACTACCGGATGGACGCCCTGGGCCACGCGGTGGCCGGGGCGGAGCGCCGGGTGGAGAACTGGCTGGAGCGGTCCCGGGCGGGGGTGCAGCTGACGTTGGACCGGGACATCCAGGCGCTGGCCGAACGGGCGGGGCAGGCCCTGGGCAAGGGGGCGGTGGTGGTGTCTCAGGCGCCGGACTGCGCCCTGCGGGCCGTGGCCAGCTTTCCGGGGTTCTCCCCGCTGCACCTGGACGAGGCCCAGGAGAACGAAGACGGGGCGCTGCTGAACCGGGCGTTTCTGGCCTATGCCCCGGGATCGGTGTTCAAGCTGGTGCCGGCGGCGGCCCTGCTGGAGACGGACCCGGCCCAGGCGGCGGAGCGCTTTCCCTGCACCGGGTCGGTGGGCGCCGGGGGGATGCTGTTTGCCTGCGCGGGGGGCGAGGCCCACGGGGCGGTGGATCTGCAGGGGGCGCTGGAGCAGTCCTGCAACGGGTATTTCATCTCCGCGGCCCGGTCCCTGGGCGGGCAGACGGTGCTGAACATGGCGTATAACCTGGGGCTGGGCAGTGAGGTGGAATTCTGCCGGGGGCTTTCCAGCGAGGCGGGGGTGCTGCCCGAAGCCGCCAGTTTGGAAAATCCCCGGGCGCTGGCGAATTTCGGCTTTGGCCAGGGAGAGACCACTGTGACCCCGGTGCAGGTTTGCGGCCTGCTCAACGCCGTGGTCTCCGACGGGGTGTACACCACGCCCCGGCTCATCGAGGGGCTGGTGGACCGCAGCCGCCAGGTGCAGCCGGTGCGGGCGGTGACGGAGCAGTCCACCCGGGCCATGAGCCCGGCCACCGCCCGGCGGCTGCAGGAGATCCTGTGCTCCGCCGCCCAGAACGGCACCGGAAAGCCCGGGGCTCCCGCCGGCGTGACGGTGGGCATCAAGACGGGCACGGCGCAGACCGGGGTCTTTGACCCGGAGGGGGAACGGATGCACCGCTGGTACACCGGGTTCGTCTGCGGCGAAGAAGGACCGGTGTACTGCATCACGGTGCTGCGGGAAGGGGTGGTCCAGGACGATGGGATCACTGCCCAGGTCTTTCGGACCGTGGCGGAGGAGCTGGGGCGCATGCTGGGGGAGCAAGGGAGCGCTGGGGAAAAAGAAAAATCGAAATGACGCCATGAAATTGCCGGTTTGCGCTTGTCCTTCCGAAAAGATGGTGGTATAATGAATCGGTTAAGGCTTACAAATAGGAAGGATCGGTCAATTTGGCAATCGAGAACAGAGAAGATCTGCGCAACGTGGCGATCATCGCCCACGTTGACCACGGAAAAACGACACTGGTGGACCAGCTGCTGCGGCAGAGCGGGGTGTTCCGCTCCAACGAGGCGGTGGCAGAGCGGGTGATGGATTCCGGCGACCTGGAGCGGGAGCGGGGCATCACCATCCTGTCCAAAAACACCTCGGTGCGCTACGGCGACACCAAGATCAATATTGTGGACACCCCCGGCCATGCGGATTTCGGGGGCGAGGTGGAACGGGTGCTGATGATGGTGGACGGCGTGCTGTTGCTGGTGGACGCCTTTGAGGGCTGCATGCCCCAGACCCGGTTCGTGCTGAAAAAGGCGCTGTCCCTGGGGAAAAAGGCTCTGGTGGTGGTCAACAAGATCGACCGGCCCGGCGCCCGGCCCCTGGAAGTGGTGGACGAGGTGCTGGACCTGTTCATCGAACTGGGCGCCAACGACGAGCAGCTGGATTTCCCGGTGGTGTACGCCTCGGCCCGGGAGGGCTGCGCCACGGAGGACCTGAACACCCCGGGCACGGACATGCGGCCGCTGTTCGAGATGATCCTGCGGGAGGTGCCGGCCCCCAAGGGCGACCCCGACGGGACCACCCAGGTGCTGTTCTCCAACATCGACTATGACGACTATGTGGGGCGCATCGGCATCGGCCGGGTGGAGCGGGGACGGCTGACCCAGGGCGAGACGGTGACCATCTGCGGCGGGGACGAGGAGCCCCGCAACGCCAAGGTCTCCCGGCTGTACCAGTTCGAGGGGCTCAAGCGGGTGGAGGCGACCTCCGCCGGAGTGGGGGACATCGTGGCGGTGTCGGGCATCACGGACCTCAACATCGGACAGACGGCCTGCGCGGTGGACTGCGTGGAGCCCCTGCCCTTCGTGAAGATCGACGAGCCCACGGTCTCCATGATGTTCCTGGTGAACAATTCCCCCTTTGCGGGGCGGGAGGGCAAGTATGTGACCTCCCGGAACCTGCGGGACCGGCTGTTCAAGGAAGTGGAGACCAACGTGGCCATGCGGGTGGAGGAGACCGACACCGCAGACACGTTCCGGGTCAGCGGCCGGGGCGAGCTGCACCTGTCCATCCTCATCGAGCAGATGCGCAGACAGGGGTATGAGTTCCAGGTGTCGCCCCCCACGGTGATCTACAAGATGAAGGACGGCCAGCGCCTGGAGCCCATCGAGCTGCTGATGATCGAGGTGCCGGACAGCTACGTGGGCACGGTCATCGAAAAGCTGGGGGCCCGCCGGGCCGAGCTGCAGAATATGGGCAGCCGGGAAAGCGGCACCACTCACCTGGAGTTCAAGATCCCCGCCCGGGGGCTGATGGGGTACCGGTCGGAATTCCTCACCGACACCAACGGCAACGGCATCATGAACCACGTTTTTGACGGCTACGAGCCCTATAAGGGGGATATCCAGCAGCGGGTGCAGGGATCCATCATCGCCCACGAAACGGGAGAATCCACCGCCTACGGGCTGTTCTACGCCCAGGAGCGGGGCCGGATGTTCATCGGGCCCGGCGTGGAGGTGTACGAGGGGATGATCGTGGGGGCCAACCCCAAGACGGAGGACATCGTGGTGAACGTGTGCAAGAAAAAGCACGCCACCAACACCCGGTCCTCCGGTGCGGACGAGGCGTTGAAGCTGGTGCCCCACACCGTGATGAGCCTGGAGCAGTGCCTGGAGTTCGTCAACTCCGACGAGCTGGTGGAGATCACGCCCAAATCCGTGCGGATGCGCAAGACCATCCTGGACAAGGAGCAGCGCATGAAGCAGCAGAGCCGGAACAAGTGAATCCCCGGCCGGACCGATCTGAGAAAGGACGGAAAAGCCCATGGAGATCGTGATCCTGGATCTGGAATGGAACGCCGCCTTCAGCCGGCGGACCCAAGCGTACTTAAACGAGATCATCGAATTCGGAGCGGTGAAGTTCCTGCCCGGGCAAGGCGCCGGAGAGCAGTTTTCCTGCCTGGTACGGCCCCGGGTAGGCAAGCACCTGAACGCCGCAGTGCAGAAGCTCTCCAGCATCACGGAGGAGAGCCTGGACAGCGGGGTGTCCTTCATGGGGGCCGTCAGCCGCTTTCGGCGCTGGGCGGGGGACTGCGTGGTGGTGACCTGGGGGCCCTCGGATGTGCTGGCGCTCATCGAGAACTGCAAATATTTCAGCGGCGACGAGCAGGTGCCCTTCCTGCACCGGTTCTGCGACCTGCAGCGCTATGCCCAGACCCGGATGGGCTGGGGCACCCAGGAGCAGGTGGGCCTGGAGCGTGCCGCCGAGCTGCTGGGGCTGGATGTGTCCGGCATAGACCACCACCGGGCCCTGGACGACAGCCTGGAGACGCTGGAGATCCTGCAGAAGGTGTACGAGCCGGAGAGCTTTGCCCAGGCCATCCAAGTGTGCGACGAGGAGTTTTACCGGCGGGCGACCTTCAAGACCACGTACATTCGGGACCTGGACAACCCGCTGGTGCATCCGGAGCATTTGCAGTTTACCTGCCCCGGGTGCGGAAAGCGCCTGGAAGCCAGCGACAAGTGGAACGTGAAGAACCGGAGCTTTTTTGCCCGGTTCGACTGCCCGGACTGTGGGCGCAAATTCATGGGCCGGGTGATGCTCAAGTTGAAATACGAGGGGCTTGTGGTGAACAAAAAAACGTTTCCCGTCAGTGAGATCGAAAAGCCCCGGGCGGCTGAGGCCGGCCCGGTGGGCCAGATGGACCTGGAGATCGTCCAGGGAGTGGGGGTGCTGCGGTTTCCCGCCTGGGCGGGCAGCCAAACGGCCAACGCAGCGTTCTCTACGCGCATCGGCGGGGTGAGCCGGGGGGAATTCGCCGCCATGAACCTGGGCTTCCAGCGGGGGGACCGGGACGAAAACGTGGCGGAGAATTACCGGCGGTTCTGCGCGGCTGCGGGCTTTGACCCGGAGAGCCTGGTCACAGGCGACCAGGTGCACCGGACGGAGATCCGGCGGGTCACGGCCGAACACCGGGGCCAGGGCGTATGGACGGAGAAGGAGGTCCTGGAGATCGACGGGCTGGTGACCGACGACCCCGCCGTGACGCTGGTCATCTACTGCGCGGACTGCGTGCCCCTCTACTTTGTGGACCCGGAGCATGGGGCCATCGGGCTGGCCCACGCGGGGTGGCGGGGCACCGCCGCCGACATGGCCGGGACCATGGTCCGCCGGATGGCGGTGGAGTTCGGGACCCGGCCCCAGGCGCTGCAGGTCGCCATCGGGCCGTCCATCTGCGGGCACTGCTTTGAGGTGGATCCGCCGGTGGCAGAGGTCTTTCAGGCGCTGGAACATGCCGACCGCTTCGTGGCCCCGGGCGTTGGGGAAAAATCTCTGGTGGACCTGTGGGAATGCAACCGGCAGCTGCTGTTAGCGGCCCAGGTCCCGGCGGAAAACATCCTGGTGGGAGGCGTGTGCACCATGGAAGAGAGCGACCTGGTGTTTTCCCACCGAAAGACCCGGGGCAGGCGGGGCTCCAACTGCGCCATGCTGGCGCTGCGGGGATGAGCGTTTTGGAGCGGTGCACGCTGTGTCCCCGGGCGTGCGGCGTGCGCCGAGACGAGACCGGAACGGGCTTTTGCAAAAGTGGCAGCGCCGCCCGCATCGCCCGGGCAGACTTGCATTTCTGGGAGGAACCGCCCATCAGCGGGAAGACCGGCGCGGGAGCGGTGTTCTTCACCGGGTGTTCCCTGGGCTGCGTGTACTGCCAGAACCGGGAGATCAGCCGGGGAGAGAACCGGGGCCGGGCCGTGACGCCTCGGGAGCTGGCGGACATCTTCCGAGGGCTGGAGGAACGGGGCGCGGCGTGCATCGACCTGGTGACGGCGGGGCATTTCGTCTTGCCGGTCATCCAGGCGCTCTCCCTGTACCGGCCGGGGATCCCGGTGGTGTACAATTCCTCCGGCTATGAGCGCGTGGAGACGCTGCGGCTGCTGGAAGGGCTGGTGGACGTGTATCTGCCGGACTTCAAATACATGGAGCCGGAGCTGGCCCGGGCGCTTTCCGGGGCGGCAGACTACCCTGAGGTGTGCCGGGCGGCCATTGGGGAGATGCTGCGGCAGACCGGGCCCCAGCAGGTCCGGGAAGACGGGATCCTGACCCGAGGCGTGCTGATCCGGCACCTGATCCTGCCCGGGCACACGAAAAACTCCCTGGCGGTGCTGGAGGAGATCGCCCGGTGCTTCCCCGGCGTGCCGGTGAGCTTGATGGCTCAGTACACGCCCCCTGGGGTCTTCCCGGAACAGGAGCAGTTCCCGGAGCTGGGGCGGACCCTGACCCAGCGGGAGCTGGAAAAGGTACAGGACCGGCTGTTTGCCCTGGGTCTGGACGGCTTCGTGCAGGACCGGACCAGCGCCCGGGACAGCTATTTGCCGGATTTTCATCAATTTGACTGAGAGGAGGCAGGGGGATGGAAGGCATCGAGCTGCGGCTGGTTTCGCCGCTGGAAAAGATCTTTCCGGACCGGCCCGCGCCGGAGGCGAGCTTCTCGGCGGGCAGCGCCCTGTGGGGCGAGGAGACCGCTTTTCAGGCGGTGCTGCGAAGGACCGGCGGCTGGGGTCCCGGGGAATACATCTGGGGACTGGAGACCGCGCTGCCCGGGGTGGCCCAGGTGTTTCGGGTGGAGACCGTGCCCTGCGATCTGGCGGCGTATCCGGAGCCTCAGGGCCACGACGAGGACTATCTCGCCCTGCAGGCCGGGCTGTTCCCGGACGTGCTGGAAAAGGCGGAGCCGGGAAAGATTTATTTGAGCTCCCACCGGTACACCGCGCTGTGGGTCGATCTCACTGTCCCGGAAGGCACCCCGGCGGGGAGCTATCCCTTCACCCTGTGGGTTCGGGGGCAGGGCGCCTGCGCCCAGGCCACCTTCACCCTGGAGGTGGTTCCGGCGGCGCTGCCGCCCCAGCGGCTGCTGTTCACCCAGTGGTTCCATGTGGACTGCCTGGCGGAATATTACCAGGTGCCGGTATATAGCGAAGCCCACTGGACGCTGATCGAACGGTTCCTGCGCATGGCGGCGGAAAACGGCATGAACACGGTGCTGACCCCGCTGCTGACGCCGCCCCTGGACACCGAGGTGGGCACGGAGCGGACCTGCACCCAGCTGGTGGAGGTGGAACAGACCCCCGCAGGCTACCGCTTCGGCTTTGACCGCCTCCGGCGGTTCGTGCAGCTGGCGGAGCGCTGTGGGATCACCCATTTTGAGGTGTGCCAGCTGTTTTCCCAGTGGGGCGCCAAGTGCGCGCCCAATATCCACGGCACCGTGTCGGGGGAAGACCGGCTGCTGTTCGGGTGGGACACCCCGGCAGACGATCCCGCTTACCGGGAATTCTTACAACAGCTGCTGCCCCAGGCGCTCACGGTCTTTACGGAGCTGGGCGTGCGGGACCGGCTGTTGTTCCACCTGTCGGACGAACCCTCTCCGGCACATTTGGAGGCTTACGCAGAGCGGCGGGCCTTTCTGCGGGAGCTGTTGGGCGATCTGCCGGTGATGGACGCCATCTCTGACCCGGTGTTCTGCGAACAGGGGCTCATCGACGTGCCGGTGAGCGCCACGGATCACATCGGCCCCTTCCTGGAGCGGGGCCAGGACCCCCTGTGGGCCTACACCTGCTGCGGGCAGAACCGGGACGTGGGCAACCGCTTTCTGGCCATGTCCTCCTACCGCAACCGGGTGCTGGGGCTGCAGCTGTATAAATTCCGGATCCGGGGCTTTTTGCAGTGGGGATATAACTTTTGGCATTCCTGGCATTCGCTGTATGCCATCGACCCCTATCGCTGCACGGACGCCGGCGGGGCCTTCCCCGGGGGAGACGCTTTTTCGGTCTATCCCGGGCCGGACGGCCAGCCGGTGGCCTCTCTGCGGCTGAAGGTATTCCACCACGCGCTGCAGGATCTGCGGGCCCTGGAGCTGCTGGAGAGCCGCATCGGCCGGCAGGAGACTGAGGCCCTCATCGAGGGGTTCGATGACCTGCAGTTCGACCGGTACCCCGCAAACGCCGCCTATTACCTGGACCTGCGGGAAAAAGTGAACCGAAGGATCTCGGCGAGTTTACCGTGATCCCCCACCCATCGGGCATGTTTCTTCTCCTGCCGCTTTGCAGGGGGAGAATGGACCAATACATCTGCTCAAAACACAAAAAGGAAAGGTGAAACACATGGAAACCAACTATCAGCTCGTACATCAACTGTTCGACTTCATCGAGTGCAGCCCCACCTCCAGCCACACCACCCAGGCGGCCTGCGCGCTGCTGGGACAGGCCGGGTTTACCCAACTCAGTGAGACCGAGGACTGGGGCGCCCTCACCCCCGGCGGCAAATATTACGTGACCCGGAGCATGTCCTCCGTCATCGCCTTCAAGGCGCCCAAGGCGGACTTCCACGGCTTCTCCATCGTGGCCCCCCACGGGGACTCCCCCTGCTTCCAGGTCAAGGGCAATCCCGAGATGAAGGCGGACGGCCACTACACCAAGCTGAACACGGAGATCTACGGCGGCACCGACCCCCGGCTGTGGCTGGACCGGCCCCTCTCCGTGGCAGGCAGAGTGATCCTGCGCACCGAAGAGGGCGTGAAGACCTGCCTGGTGGACCTCAAGCAGGACCTGATGCTCATCCCCAGCCTGGCCCCGCACATGGGCGGCGGCGCCCGGCAGGAGGGCCGGATGGATCCCCAGCGGGAGACCCTGCCTCTGCTGGGCAAGCAGGAGAGCGATCTGCTGGAGATGGTGGCCAAGGCAGTGGGCGCCCAGAAGGAGGACATCCTCTCTTGGGACCTGTACCTGTACAACCGGGCCCGCGGCGTGGTGTTCGGCGCAGACCGGGAGTTCCTGGCAGCGCCCAAGCTGGATGACCTGGAGTGCGCCTTTGCGGCGATCCGGGCGTTCATCGACTCGGACAACGCGGAAAACTGCACCGTGTGCGCCGTTTTCGACAACGAAGAGACCGGCAGCTCCACCCGGCAGGGAGCCAATTCCACATTCCTGTCCGACGTGCTGACCCGCATCTGCCGGGGCTACGGCCACCCCGAGAGCTATGCCGCCACCGCCATCCAGCGCGGGTTCCTGCTCTCCGCAGACAACGCCCATGCCGCCCATCCCAATTATCCCGAAAAGACCGACCCCACCAGCCGGTGCTACTTAAACGGCGGCCCCGTGATCAAATTCGGGGCGGGCTATGCCACCGACGGCATCACCGCCGGCGTGTTCAAGCACATCTGCCAGAAGGCCGGCGTGCCGGTGCAGGTGTATTACAACCATTCCAACATTCGGGGCGGCGGCACGCTGGGGAAGATCTCCGGCAGCCATGTGTCCATCCCCACTGTGGACATCGGCGTGGCCCAGCTGGCCATGCATTCTCCCTTTGAGACGGGCGGCGCTGCCGACGTGGAGCACATGGTCAACGCCATGAGCGCTTTCTACCAGGCGCAGATCGTCTGGAAGAGCAACGGCGAGTGCGTAGTTCGGTAAACGGCCGAAACGGGTGACGAGGAGGAGAGCGGCATGGACAATCAGTCGGGCTGGCAGAACAGCGCCCTGTTTTATCAGATCTATCCCCTGGGGTTTTGCGGCGCCCCGGAGCACAACGACGGCGTGACCGTGCCCCGGATCCGCAAGGTGGCCCAGTGGGCGGAGCACCTGGAAAAGCTGGGCGTGGGGGCGGTGTATTTTTCCCCCATCTTCCAGTCGGACGCCCACGGCTATGACACCCGGGACTTCACCCGGGTGGACTGCCGCCTGGGCGAGAACAGCGACTTTGCCTGGGTGTGCCAGGTCCTGCACGACCGGGGCATCCGGGTGGTGCTGGACGGGGTGTTCAACCACGTGGGCCGGGGGTTCTGGGCGTTTCAGGACGTGCTGGAACAGCGGGAGAGCTCGCCCTATCGGGACTGGTTCTTCGTGAATTTCGGCGGGAACAATGGCTACAACGACGGCCTGTGGTACGAGGGCTGGGAGGGCCACTTCGAGCTGGTGAAGCTCAACCTGAAAAACCCCGCCGTGGTGGACTATCTGCTGGACTGCGTGGGCCGCTGGATGGAGGAATTCGGGATCGACGGCCTGCGGCTGGACGTGGCCTACCTGCTGGACGAAGGGTTCCTCTGCCGGCTGCACGACTTCTGCAAGGGAAAGGACCCGGGATTTTTCCTGCTGGGCGAGATGATCCACGGGGACTACCGCCGGGTGATGAACCCCCGGATGCTGGACAGCGTGACCAACTATGAGTGCTACAAGGGCCTGTATTCGGCGTTCAACTCCATGAATCTCTTCGAGATCGCCCACTCCCTGGCCCGGCAGTTCGGCCCGGAGCCCTGGACCCTCTACAAGGGCGAGCACCTGCTGTGCTTTGCCGACAACCACGACGTGACCCGGATCTGGAGCATCTTAAACGACAAAAAGCAGATCTTCCCCCTGTACGCCGTGCTGTTCGGCATGCCGGGCATCCCCTGCCTGTACTACGGCAGCGAATGGGGCGCTCCGGGGGAGAAGCACCAGGGGGATCCTGCCCTGCGCCCCTGCTTTCAGGCCCCGGTGGAAAACGAGCTGACCCGGTGGATCGGCGTCCTGGCCCGGATCAAGGCCCACAGCCCGGCGCTGCAAAACGGGGATTTCACCAATGTGGTGCTGCAAAACCGCCATTGGGTGATGCGCCGCCGGGCAGAGGGCGAGACGGTCCTGGTGGCTGTCAACGCGGAGGACCAGCCCTGCACCCTGCGCGGGGACCTGCACGGGTCCGCCCGGGAGCTGCTCACCGGCGAGACGGTCACTCTGGCGGGCAGCCTGGAGCTGCCTCCCTATGGGACCCAGATCCTGCGCATGGAATAAAGATTTAAGCGGACCGCTTCCTTTCCGGAAAGCGGTCTGTTCCGTCTTGCGAAAAGCAGGCTTTTTTGCTACAATAGAGAAAATAAACCTTTCAGGAGGGGAGATATCCATGAGACCGGAACACAGCATCCTGTTCGAAGAAACGCACGTGGGCGGTGTGACCCTGAAAAACCGCTTTTCCATGGCGCCCATGGGCCCGCTGGGCCTGGGCGACGCCGACGGCGGCTTCAACCAGCGGGGCATCGACTACTACACCGAGCGGGCCAAGGGCGGCACCGGACTGATCATCACCGGCGTCACCTTTGTGGACAACGAAGTGGAAGAGCACGGCATGCCCAACTGCCCCAGCCCCACCTACAATTCGGTGCACTTTGTGCGCACGGCCCGGGAGATGACCGAGCGCATCCACGCCTATGGGGCCAAGATCTGGCTGCAGATGTCCGCAGGCTTCGGCCGGGTGACCATTCCCACCAACCTGGGAGAGTATCCCCCGGTGGCGCCCTCTCCCATCATGCACCGGTGGCTGGACAAGATCTGCCGGGAGCTGACCGTGGAGGAGATCCACAAGATCGTCCGGAGCTTTGGCGACGGGGCCTTCAACGCCAAGCGGGCGGGCTTTGACGGTGTGGAGATCCACGCCGTGCACGAAGGCTATCTGCTGGACCAGTTTGCCATCGCTTTCTTCAACCACCGCACGGACGCCTACGGCGGCAGCCTGGAAAACCGGCTGCGGTTTGCCCGGGAAGTCGTGGAGGAGATCAAGAAGCGGTGCGGCCCGGACTTTGTGGTGGCCCTGCGGTACAGTCCCAAGAGCTTCATGAAGGACTGGCGGGTGGGCGCGCTGCCGGGAGAAGAATTCGAGGAAAAGGGCCGTGACCTGCCGGAGGGCATCGAGGCCGCCAAGCTCCTGGTGCAGTACGGCTATGACTGCCTAGACGTGGACGTGGGCTGCTACGACGCCTGGTGGTGGAACCATCCGCCCATGTATCAGAAAAAGGGCCTGTACATCGAATACGGCAAGCTCATGAAGGAGACCGTGGATGTGCCCATCATCGTGGCGGGCCGCATGGACAACCCGGACATGGCGGCGGCTGCGGTGCGGGACGGCGCCTGCGACATCGTCTCTCTGGGCCGGCCGCTGCTGGCGGACCCGGACTATGTGAACAAGCTCCGGGCCGGGCATGTGGCCGACATTCGCCCCTGCCTTTCCTGTCAGGAGGGCTGTATGGGCCGCATCCAGGAGTATTCCGCTCTGGGCTGTGCGGTGAACCCCGCCGCCTGCCGGGAGCGGGCCGCACGGCTGGTGCCTGCGGCCAAGCCCAAAAAGGTGCTCATCATCGGCGGTGGCCCTGCGGGGTGCGAGGCTGCCCGTGTGCTGGCTCTGCGGGGCCACATCCCGGTGCTGTGCGAGGCCGGCAGCCAGTTGGGCGGCAACCTGATCCCCGGCGGCGCACCGGACTTTAAGGAAGACGACCGGGCGCTGGCCCAATGGTACGCCCACACGCTGGACCAGCTGGGCGTCGAGGTCCGCCTCAACACCCGCATGGACGCCGAGGCAATCGGCAAAGAATCCTTTGACGCCCTGGTGCTGGCCACCGGCTCCCGGCCCAAGATGCTCCCCCTGGAGGGCGGACGGCTGCTCTCCGCCGAGGACGTGCTCCTGGGGAAGGAAGATCCCGGCAAAAAGACCGTGGTGGTGGGCGGCGGCCTGGTGGGCTGTGAGACCGCCCTGTGGCTGGCGCAAAAGGGCGTTCAGGTCACCATCGTGGAGGCCCTGGACAAGATCCTGGCGCTCAACGGCCCCCTGTGCCACGCCAACAGCGAGATGCTGGAAGCGCTGATCCCCTTTAACGGCATCGAGACCGTGTGCTCCGCCTCCCTGAAGGGGGTGGACGCCGCCGGCGCCCTGGTGGAGCAGGACGGCCAGCAGCGGCACATCGACGCGGACTCCGTGATCCTGTGCATCGGCTACCGGAGCGAAAACCAGCTCTACCGGGAGCTGGCCGGACAGGTGGAGGAGATCTACCAGATCGGCGACGCCAACCGCGTCTCCAATATCATGTATGCCATTTGGGACGCCTACGAGGTGGCGTCTACGCTGTAAACCGTTTGACAGATCGCAAAGGGCCGTCCACCGAATACCGGTGGACGGCCCTTTTGTGCGCCTTTTTACGTGTTCCCTTGTGCCCCGTTCCCCGAAACCGCAAAACTGCCGGGAACCGACAGGCTGTGCTCCGGCAGCCTGTCTTTTTTGTTTAGGACAGGAACAGCAGCACGTTCCCGTCAGGGTCGGTAAGGGTCATTTCTCTGCCGCCGTAAAACTGCGTTTGGGGAGGCTCTATGGCGCAGCCTCTCGCTTTCAACCTTTCATAGGTTCGGTCAATATCCCCACAATGAAAGACCAGATGGTTTTTAGATTCCAGCGAAGTCTTATTGCGCCAGATCCACACCACGGGCGCGTCCGCGCCTTCGCCCAACCGCAAAGCTGCCCCGAACCAGTCGCCGCTGCCCTCCTTTAGCACGGGAAAACCCAAGCTGCGATAGAATTCAAACGAGGCTTCGGGGTCTTCGGTGTAGATATTGATGCCTGAAAATCCTGCACTCAGCGGAGCAAGCTGGGCCGCCCACCGCCTGCACACCCGGATCCGTTCCCCCGGGGGCGTATCGCCATGGACCGGGTCGCAGGTGTATTGTGTGAGCAGGGCGCAGGGGAGGTCCGGGCACTGGCCGCAGTGGACGAACCCCTTTTCCTGACAGCAGACGGCTACCGGGCATTCCCCGTGAAAGGGGTGCCCCTCCGTCTCGATGCAGCCGCCGCAGCCGTGGGTCTCCTTGTAGGCGCAGCCGGTGCAGTGCAGTCCGCAGCGGGAATCCACAACGTCGTTTTTCATAGCAGTTCCTCCTTTGGGATGGTTTCTGACCCCATCTTACCATCCCGCCGCGACAGCCCTATGTCATGTTTCTGCAAAAAAAGACAGTTTTTCGGTTGATCCGCGTTCCTATCCTTCCTCATAGCGGTCCAGCATCCGCCGCAGCTCCTCCCGCATCCGCCGGGTCAGCTCCGGCGGGCCCAGCACCTGCACCCGCTCCCCAAAGGAGAGGAACCACCGCACCGCGTCCTCCGGTCCGGAAAACCCCCAGCGGGCCAGCAAGCGGCCGTCCGACAGCGTCTCGAAGGAATCCGGGCCGTATTCCTCCACCAGCCGGTACTTCTCCCGAGGATCGTACACCGCCTCAGTCCGATACGCATCGGTCATATGACTGCCGAACTGCCGTCGGCTCTCGGGGATCTCCCGGGGCGTAAAGCCGTTTTCGGTAAGGGAAAGCTCCCACAGCCTGCGCAGCTTGAACAGGCGGAGATCCTGCCTTTCCAGGCAGAACCCGAACAGATACCAGTCGTACCAGCGGTACACCACCTGATAGGGCTCCACCTCCCGGCGGGATTCACCTCCCGGCCCCGCGTAGCGGAACGCGGCCCGCCGGTGCTCCCGGATCCCCCGGCGCAGCAGGGCGATCTTCTTCGCCAGGTCCTCCGAGTAAAACGCCGCCAGATCGATGGAAAGCTCCTGCATGCCCGGCTTGAGCCCGGTGCCCAGCTTTTGGCGCAGGGCGGCGCCGGGGCCCTGATAGACGCTGTCCAGGCCGCCCAACCCCGTGAGCAGTGCGCTCAGCTCGTCCCGGGTGAACAGGGTGGTGTCCAGGGCAAAGCCCTCCATCAGGCGCAGCCCGCCGCCCACGCCCTGGGTGGTGACGATGGGGATCCCCGCCGCGCACAGGGTCTCGATATCCCGCTGGACGGTGCGCCGGGACACTTCAAAGCGCTCCGCCAGCTGGGGCGCCGTGAGCTGCTTCCCCTGCTGCAGCAGGGCCAGCATGGCGATGAGCCGGTCAGTCTTCATGGGATCACCTCGAATGAAGGGCCCCCGGCAAACCGGGGGCCCGCAGCATTTATTCCGCTTCCCCGGCCGTTTCCCCAGCCGGGGCGATCTTCTTCATCCACTTTTTGCTCTTCAGCCGGAAATAGCACCACACGCACTTGATGATCTGGTCGATCTTCAGCATGGTGTAGATCCAGAAGGAGGACCAGTGGAGCACCAATCCGGCCAGCGCTCCCAGGGGAATGGACGCCACCCACAGAAACAGGATATCCCCCAGCATCAGGAACTTGGTGTCGCCTCCGGCCCGGAGCACGCCCTTGGTGAGGATGGAATTCATGGCCTGGAAGATGATGATAAAGCTGATGGAGTTCATCAGCTCCCAGGCGATCTCCTTAGCCTCGGGCGTCACATCGTAATAGCCGATGATGGGTCCCCGCAGCAGCAGGATGACCCCCGCCGCAAACACGCCCAGCACAAAGCCCAGCCCCAGGAAGGTATACCCCTGCTTCTGGGCTTTGTCGTACTCGCCCCGGCCCATGGTGTGTCCCGTGACGATGCCGCTGGCGTTGGAGATACCTTGGGTCAGCACGGAGCTCAGCTGCTGCACCACCATGGTGACGGAGTTGGCCGCCACAAAGGCCGTGCCGATGCGCCCCATGATCATGGCCACGGAGTTGTTGCCCAGGGCCAGCAGGCTGTCGCTGATGAGCACCGGGATGCTGATGCGCAGATAGTCCCGCACCAGGTCCTTGCAGGGCATGAACAGGTGCTTCAGCCGGTACCCGATGCGTCCATCCTTGAAGAAGAAGTATCCGCAGATGAACAGCAGCTCAAAGATCCGGGCGATCAGCGTCCCCAGGGCCGCGCCGGCGATCTCCATCCGGGGCGCGCCCAGCTTGCCGAAGATGAACACCCAGTTGCAGAAGATGTTGATGAAAAACGCGGAGATGGAGGAGATCAGCGGCAGGCGCACCTGCCCCACGCTGCGCAGCACGATGGTACAGGTGAGGGACAGGCCCATGCAGTAGTACGTGGGCAGGATCCACCGCAGATAGGACACGCCGTAGCGGATGGTGGTCTCGTCGGCGGTGTAGATGCGCATGATCATGGAGGGGGAGATCAGTGTGACCAGGGTGAACACGCTGGCAAAGGCCACGCACAGCCGCAGCATGATGGTCACGGCCTTGCGCAGGCTGTTCTTGTCCTGCATGCCCCAGAACCGGGCCGTCAGCACCGAGGCCCCCATGCCCATGCCCATGCAGCAGATCTGGAAGATGTTGATGAACTGTGTGGCCAAAGACGACGCCGACAGCTGGGCGTCGCCCATCTTGGAGAGCATCACCGTGTCCATCAGGTTGATGCCCACCGTGATGAGCTGCTGCAGGCTGATGGGGATGGCGATGCGGAAAATTGTTTTGTAAAATTCTTTGTCACCGATGTACTCCCGCAGCCGATCTCTGCGGGACAGGACGGACGGTTCGCTCATCGTGTCTCAGCCTCCTCGATCATGGGCAATAGCCGCAGCAGCGTGATCCGCCGCCGCATATAGGGAGAAAACCGGATGCAGTCGTCCAGCAGCTCCCGGGGTTTTCCGATCTGGGCACAGGTGCATTTGCACCCTGCCCGCTCCATGGCCAGCCGGCAGGCGTCTGCTCCGGGCACGCTGCGGATGATGGCCCGGATCTGGGGCCACAGCGCCTGGAGCTGTTCCGGCGCGATCCCATCGGTGACGGGCGCGGGCCGGTTCAGCCGGTCCACCTCCGGCCACAGCGGCCCGTAGAAAGCCTCCACGGCCTGCCAGTCCGTGGCGTCCGGGCGGGCATGGATGGTCTCCAGCGCCGCCAGCCGCTCGTACAGCGTGAGCATCTCCAGAGTGCACACGCCCACGTCCTCTCCGTGCAGGTTGGGCACGATCCCCTCGGGCAGCTGCTTGCATTCCAGGCAGTGGGCCACCACGTGCTCGCTGCCGGAGGCCGGCCGGGAGTTCTGCATAAAGCTCATGCCCACCCCCGTCAACAGCAGCGAGGCGAAGATCTGCCCCGCCGTCTCCTCATCGTTGCGGGTCACCCGGTCCGCCATGGCGGTGAGGTCGTCCACGGCCCGGCGGGTCAGCTCCGCCACCCGGGGACAGAGCTCTTCTCCGGTGAGCAGCGCGGAGATCTGCCAGTCCACCAAGGCCACATATTTGGCGATCATGTCCCCGAACCCGGCGGATTTCAGCGCCGCCGGGGCCCGGGCCAGGATCTCCGTGTCTCCCAGGATGACCTCCGGGCTCTTGGCGGGCCAGCTGGCCTTGAACCCGTTTTGCACGATAGGCGCGCTGTACGAGGCGAACCCGTCCATGGAGGGCGCCGTGGCAAAGAGGGCCAGCAACTTGTCCTGCCGGGCGCAGGCCAGCCGGCAGATGTCGTTGAGGGACCCGGTGCCCACCGAGAGCACGCTCATGTCCTGCCCGGCGATGCGCCGCTCTACGGCCTCCACTTCCTCCATGGTGGCCACCCGCAGGTCGGGGTAGAGCATCGTCTCCACCTGGAATCCCCCCAGGCTCTCCTGCACTCCCGCCGCGGCGGCCAGGGTGTTTCGGTCCGCCACCAGCAGCAGCCGGGGCGCAAACCCGTTCTCCTGCAGGATCTCCCCCACCCGGTGCACCAGTCCCTTGCCGATGCGGATATCCCGGACGGTGGTCGCATGCACCCGGCCGCAGGCACAGGGCCCCTGCATCTCCCGGATCACCTTCCCCACGCAGTCTGGGTCAAAGGCCTCCTTGGGCTCCGGGTGCTCCGCCTGCAGCCGCTGCAAAATGGCCTCGTCCGCGGGGCAGAATTCCATCCCGTCCAGTTCCCCCGGGGTGACCCAGCGCAGCTCGCTGTGCTCCAGCCGCTGGGGCTCGCCCTGGGCGATCTCGGCGTTCATCAGGGTCATATGGACCTGCATGTCCGGGTAGGTGTGGGTGACCTCCATGAAAACATCCTTGGGCGCCACAGTGATCCCCAGCTCCTCCCGGCATTCCCGGATCAGCGCCTGGGCCCGGGTCTCGCCGGGCTCCACCTTGCCCCCTACAAATTCCCACAGCAGGGCCCGCGCCTTGTTGGCGGGCCTTCTGCAGGCCAAAAACCGCTTGCCGCGCCAGATCAGCGCGGCCATCACTTCCGTCATGCCGTTCCCTCGCTTTCCAAAAGCTGCCGATACCCGTTTATTTTACCACGTTCCTCCCCCTTTGTAAAGCCGAAACCCCGGGACTTGCGCGTCCGGCGGGTTTGGTGTATACTGTCCGGAGAAACCAAAAAGGGAGGCGGGACCGTGGCAAACGACCCCCTGGGGAAGATCGTTTCCCCGCTGCTCATGTGGTACGACCGGTGCAGGCGCAGTCTGCCCTGGCGGGAGACCCGGGACCCCTATCGGGTGTGGGTCTCGGAGACCATGCTCCAGCAAACCCGGGTGGAGACCGTCCTCCCCTACTACCAGCGGTTCCTGCAGGCCCTGCCCACGGTGGCGGATCTGGCCCAGGCGCCGGAGGATCAGCTCTTAAAGCTCTGGGAGGGCCTGGGCTATTACAGCCGGGTGCGCAGCCTGCAAAAGGCCGCCCGCCTGGTGCTGGAGGTCCACGGCGGCCGCCTGCCCGAGACCGCGGAAGCCCTCCAGACTCTCCCGGGGATCGGCCCCTACACCGCCGGCGCCGTGGCCTCCATCGCCTTCGGCCAGCGGATCCCGGCGGTGGACGGCAACGTCCTGCGGGTGACGGCCCGCCTGCTGAACGACTCTCGACCCATCTCCGATCCCGCCGTCAAGGCGGATTTCACCCGCTGGGTGGGGGCCGCCGTGCCCGCCCAACGTCCGGGAGATTTCAACCAGGCCCTGATGGATCTGGGGGCCATGGTGTGCCTGCCCGGCCCCTCCCCCCGGTGCGATGTCTGCCCCCTGCACGCCTTGTGCCTGGGGGCTGCCGCCGGCACGGCGGGTGCCCTGCCGGAAAAGGGCCCCAGATCTCCCCGAAAGATCCAGGAGCGCACGGTCTTCGTCCTGCTGTGCGGGGACCGGGCCGCCCTGCGCCGGCGGCCGGAAAGCGGTCTGCTGGCCGGCCTCTGGGAGCTCCCCGCCGTGGAGGAGCCCCTGGATGCCCCCGCCGCCCGAGCGACTTTGTCCGCCTGGGGCCTGACCCTGACCTCCGACTGCACCCCGCTGCCCCCGGCCAAGCACCTCTTCACCCACGTGGAGTGGCGCATGACCGCCTTCGCGGCCCGTGTGGCCCAGCCGCACCCGGACTTCACCTGGGCGGACCGCGCCGCCCTCCTTTCCCAGATCGCCCTGCCCTCGGCCTTTCGCACCTACCGGGCGGAGATCCTCGCCCGGCTGACCCCCAAGGAGGGATCTTGATATGAAATCATTGACATTGGAACAAGTCCGGGAGATCACCCTGCGCTACTACGGGCTGCTCTCCGGCTTTCCCCCCGAGACCCTTTCCCCCGGGACCCACCTGCTCTGCACCCCGGAGCGGGACCGTCCCCTCCAGGGCCTGGGCTGCCGGTACGGCGTCTACGCCCTGGTGCAGCCGGGTCTCTGCGCGGTGTCCTATTCCCCCCGCCATCGGGCCTTTTTCGAGGCCCTGGGCCCCCTCGCCCCGGCGGAGCTCCTGGACCGGGTCCGGGCGGGCTTCCCGCTGCGGCACATGAAGCTGCTGCTCTTTGCCGGCCTGCGGGTGACGGACCTGGGCTCCGCCCGGGTGCTTTTCCCGGCGGACTATCCCCTCTACGAAGATTTTTTCCGGGCGGCGAACCCTGCCGTCTCCCTGGGAGACGACCCCTGGCTCAGAGACTATTTCCTGGAGCGCTCTGCCTGGGGCGGGTTCACCGGAGTGGAGGCCGACGGCCGCCTGGTCAGCGTCTGCGACGCCCCGGACATGCCCTATCTGGCCGGCGAGATCCAGCACACGGGCATCGTCACCCTGCCGGCCTACCGCCGCCGGGGCTTTGCCCGGCAGGCGGCCGCTCTGGCGGCCCGCCATCACCTGGAGCACGGCCTCTGTCCCCAGTGGGAGTGCCGTGCCGAGAACACCGCCTCCTACCGGCTGGCCCTGTCCGTGGGGTACGCCCCCTGGGCCGACGCCTACCTGCTGGAAGAGGAGGCATAGCCCATGCGCATCGCTTTGGCGCCCTTTGCCTTTCGCAACGGGGACCTGCCCTTCAATCTCCGTCAGGTCCGCCGGGGCCTGGAGGCCGCCCGGGGCAGGGCGGACCTGGTCTGCTTCGGCGAGACCTTCCTCCAGGGCTTCGATGCCCTTTCCTGGGACTTTGCCCAGGACCGCCACATCGCCGTCTCCCAGCAGTCCCCCACCGTGACGCAGCTGTGCCGCTGGACCCGGGAGCTGGGCGTCGATCTGCTCCTGGGCTACGTGGAGCTGGACGGCCCGGCGCTGTACTCCTCCTGCATGCTCCTGTCCCAGGGCCGCCTGCTCCACAATTACCGCCGCATCTCCCCGGGCTGGAAGGACCCCACCCGCGCCAACGGCCACTACCGGGAGGGGGCGTCCACCCGCCCCTTCCGCTACCGGGGCCGGGAATTCCAGCTGGCCCTGTGCGGCGACCTGTGGGAGGCCCCCCAGCGCTTTGTCACCCAGGGGGTGCTCCTCTGGCCGGTGTATGTGAACTTTTCCCCGGAACAGTGGGCCGCCCAGGAGCCCGCCTATGCCGCCCAGGCCCGTCTGGCGTCCCGGCAGGCCCTGCTGGTCAATTCCCTTTCCCAGGATCCCCCTGCCCACGGCGGCGCCTATTTTTTTGTAGACGGCCGCACCGCGGCCCGGGTCCCGCTGGACCGGGAAGACCTCCTGCTGGTGGAGCTGGACCCGCCCGGCCCGTTGTCCTGACCCAACCGTTTTTGCTTTTTGCACTTTGAAAGGAGTTTTCCATGCAGCCTTTTTTTGATACGATCACCCTGGCGGCGGACCTGCGGGGCTGTCCCAACCGCTGTCTCCACTGCTGGATGGGCCACCGGCCCAACCCCCACCTGGGCCCGGAGGCCCTGCGTGAGATCGCCGCCGATTTCCGGCCCTACGCCCGCCGCCTGGTGGTGGAGGACTGGAACCGGGAGCCCGACTACCCCGACAACTACCGGGAGATGTGGGCCCTGTGCAGCGAGCTCTCCGACGGCCACGGCCCCCATTTCGAGCTGATGAGCGTCTGGCGGGCCGCCCGGGACGAGTCCTACATCCCCTGGCTGCGGTCCCTGGGGGTCCGGGCGGTGCAGCTCACCTTCTTCGGCGGCCGCGCCGCCACCGACCGCTACACCGGCCGCCCCGGCGCCTACGACGACCTCCTCTGGGCGGTGGAGGCCCTGCTCCGGGCGGGCATCGCTCCCCGGATCCAGTCCTTCCTCTACCGGGACACCGTGAACGAGCTGCCCCACCTCCAGTCCCTGCTGGCGGACCTGGACCTGGACCGCCGCTGCGCCCGGCTGGGCGTCCCCTTCGACTTTTTCCTGCACCAGGGCTCCTGCGATGGCGCCGCCGAGGCCCTCTATCCCCTCTGGCCCACCCCCGCAGACCTGGAACAGGTCCCGGAAGACTTGGCCGCCCGCACCTGCCGGCACTTCGGCAAGGCATCTCTCCGGGCGGTCTTCGGGGACACCGAGGCAGACCTCTGCCGCGCCTTGGCCCAGGATACCTCCACCCACCCCCTGGAACTCGACGACCCGGTGTTCTTCGTGGATGGCGCGTTCAACGTCTACCCCAACCGCACCGCCCCCAGCCCCGGCTGGCTCTTGGGCAACCTGCGCACCCAGGGCCCCCAGGCCGTCCTGGAGACCTACCTCCACCACCGCAGCCCCGCCCAGCGGATCCTGGCCACCGTGCCCATCTGCGACCTGGTCCGCGCCTATGGCGACCCCGAGAGCCAGCGCCTCTTCGGCCGGGGAGATTACCTGGACCTGCTGGTGAACCGGATGAGCCGCGCCTGACCCAAGCCGCAGGGGGAGGCTCTGTAATAAGTCCTTTCGTTCTAAATGGGTATTTTATCCGCTCGTCAAAGCGGAAGTTGGCTATATGCAAATGAACGATATCAACGCCGTCGGCAGAGGAATATATTATTCTACTACTTCCGTACCGATGATGCTAAATCCGTTTTTCAAATACATCTTGATCGCTCCTTGATTCCAATCGGCGACATGAAGTATGATCGGGTCGATACAGTTCCTTTGCAGGAAAGAGACCGCAAACTGTAGCAACGCCTCACCATGACCTTGCCGTTGAAAATTCTTTGCAACGATCAAATCATCAATTTCATTTCCATATACCGCAACAGAGCCGATGAGGTTTCCATCGACTTCAAGGATATAGATATGATCTTTTTCCTGTTCCAGCTTTTCCCGACTCGGGCAAATATCGACAGGAAACCGCTGCAATGCCGCTCTCATGTCATGGAAGCATTCTTCGTAAACTCTTCTATACTTCCGATAATCGGAGTCGGAATACTGTCGCAGCCGCAAATCAGACATCATTGGCCCGCCCTTATATTCCATTTTGTGCGCGATGACTTGCATCTGTTGTTTGGCCTCCCCCTTACATTCCGAGTTGTCAAATGGGCACCTGCCCGACAGCCAAGGTAGTGGGATATCTTTTTTCCGCAACTCTTTACCCGTTGACCACGGGGATGGTCACCGAGGTGGACTGCTTGCCGTCGGAGACGGTGAGAGCGATCCCCCCAGCTCACCGCCCCTTGCCCGGTCCCAGCCCCATGTGCCGGGCCCCTCGAAACAGGCACAGCCACTGGACATACCGGAGATTCCCGTCCCGCACCGCCCCGGGGGAGGGGCGTTCCGGGCAGTCCCGCAGGGCGGCCATCACCTGCCGGTGGGTCAGCAGGCTCTCCACGCCCCGTTCCCGGGCCGCCTGCAAAAACTGGTCAAAGGCCGCCCGCTGGTCCCAGGGCAGGTCCGGCTGGGCCCGCCGCCGCGCACACAGCAGGGCCGCATCCACCCCCGGCGCCGGGTGAAAGGCCTCCCGGGGCACCACCTGCACCAGCCGCACCGCGAAAAACGGCCGCAGCGCCAGAGATGCCCGGCTCTCCCGGGGGTGCCCGGAAAACCGCATGGCCGCCCCCTTTTCCACGATGAGCCACGCGCAGGCGGGCGGGTTGGGGCACCGGGTCAGCCGCCGCAGCATGGCGGTGGTCTGCCCAAAGGGCAGGTTCCCCACCACCTGATACCGGCCCGTGTCCGGCAGCCGCATCTGCAAAAAGTCCCCCTGCCGCAGGGTGAACCCCTGTTCCCCGCCCAGCTGTTCCCGCAGCCGGGCGCACAGGGCAGGGTCGGCCTCCACCGCCTCCACCTGGGCTCCCCGGGCCAGCAGCGCCCGGGTCAGGTGGCCCTTCCCGGCGCCGATCTCCACCACCCGGTCCCCCGGGCCGATGCCGGTGTGGGCCAGGATCTCCCCCAGCACCCGCCCTCCGGTGAGAAAATTCTGCCCCGCCCACAGGGGCGCAGGCCCCCGGTTTCCCCGGGGACTTGGTTTTTTGGACATAAAAAGAGCACCTCTTTCGTCAAGTTGAGACCAAAAGCAGGCGCGGCAAAACACGGTCAGCCCCTCCGGCTGACCCGCATTTCAGCGCGCGTTTACTTTCTCAACCGACGAACGGTACCCATACCGATCCGCGATCCTCCCCGCTCCGGAATCCCTTCCGTATGCTGGCTCCAGTATACCGGAGATCCCCTCCGTTGTCAAGCATGCCCCCGCCGCGAAAAAGAATTGACCTTTTGCCCCGGATGGGGTACAATAGTTGTGATTGTACTTCTCACCGGAAAGAAGGTGCGGACATGGCCGAACGCAAACAGAATTTCATGATGGGCGCCGCCATCCTCACGGCCTCCACCCTCATCGTCAAGCTCCTGGGGCTGCTGTTTTCGGTGCCCCTGGCCAATTTCATCAGCGAGGCGGGCATGTCCTACTTCTACACCGCCTACGACATCTTCGGCGTCTTCCTCATGCTCTCCACCGCCGGGCTGCCCATCGCCGTGTCCCGCATGGTGGGCGCGGCCTATTCCCAGGGCCGGGAGCGGGAGGCGGACCGGGTGTTCGCGGTGGCCTTCTGGCTGTTCTTCGCCATCGGCCTGGCGGGCTGCCTGGCCATGGCCCTGTTCTCCCAGCCCATCGCCCGCTGGATGGGCAACCCCGGGGCGGCCCACGCCATCCTGGCGCTGTCCCCCACCATGTTCTTCATTTCCGTCATGTCCGCCCTCCGGGGCTATTTCCAGGGCCGCTCCAACATGGTGCCCACCGCCGTCTCCCAGACCATCGAGGCCGTCACCAAGGTGGTCATCGGCGTGGGCCTGGCGGCCTTCATCATCACCCGCTACGATTCCGACGCCTGGGCCGCCGTGGGGGCCATCGTGGGCGTTTCCGTCAGCGCCGGCCTGGGCACCCTGTACCTCACTGTCTACAAGCTCCGCCAGAGCCGGGAGGACCGCCGCCGGGAGCTCCGTGCGCCGGAGGACGCCCTGGGCGCTTCCCGCCGGGAGATGCTCTGGAGCCTCATCCGCTTCTCCATTCCCATCACCCTGGGCTCCTGCTTTTTGAGCATCCTGGACACTGTGGACGCCGCCATCCTCATGGACCGGCTGCAAAACGCCGCGGGCTTCACCCTCCAGCAGGCGGAGTCCCTGCGGGGGGTGCTGGGCCACGCCCGGAAATTCTTCGACCTCCCCGGGGCCTTCGTGGTGCCCATCTCCACCAGCCTGCTGCCGGCGCTGTCCGGGGCCCTGGCCTCCGGGGACCTCCCCGCCGCCCGGCGGCTTTCCAGCATGTCCCTCCAGGTCACCCTGCTCATCTCCGTCCCGGCCACGGTGGGCATGTGCCTGTATGCCCGGCCGGTGTGCGGCCTGCTGCTGTTCGGGGCCCCCTCCACGGCGGCCTCCACCGCGCCGCTACTGGCCATGCTCAGCGCCGCCATCGCCTTCAATTCCATGCTCTTTACCACCAACGCCATCCTGCAGGCCTGCGGCCACCCGGTGCTCCCGGTAGTGACCATGGCGGTGGGCGGCTTCGTGAAGATCGCCCTCTCCTATGTCCTCATCGGCCTCCCGGAGGTGGCCGCCATGGGGTCGGCCGTCAGCACGGTGGTGTCCTATCTGCTCATCATGGTCCTCAACCTGGCCGCCGTCCGGAAAACCGCCTTCGGCATGGGCGCGGCAGCCCGGTCCGTGGGGCCCATCGTCCTGTCTGCGGCGGTCATGGGCGCCGTGTCCTACGGGGTCTATTGGCTGCTGGGGCGGCTCACCCAGTCGGCCCTCATCGTCCTGCCGGTGATCCTCCTGGCCGTCGTGGTGTATGCGGCCTGCGCCGTGCGCACCGGGGCCATCTCCTACGAGCTGGTGCGCATGCTCCCCAAGGGGGAGCTGCTGGCCCGGGTGCTCCGGGTGCCCAAAGGCCCGGATACCCCGGAACCCTGATCCAAAGCCCACCCCTGCATCGTTCCCCCGTCCCGCCGCCCAGGCGGGACATTTTTTTGATGGGCTCCCCGCCACAACGCGCACCCCCAAACCGACCTGTCCGGACGTATACAAAATCCTGTATATTTTTTCATTGTTTCCCTCCAGAGGGAACAATTGATATGTCTGTGCCCCTCAAAAACGGGCTTGAACCTGCACGAACCCGTCGGTATACAGCCGCTATTCACCTCTATGCAGAGCCATTTTCCCAAGCAAATTGCACGCAATTCGTTATCTTGACCAATTCATCAAGTTTATAAATCAAGAAACTTGTTCGATTTGATGACCCGCCCTTTGTTCGCATCCGAACAGTTTCCCCACCCGACTGTTCGCACCCGAACCATTTCCCCGCCAGCCCAAGCCCGGCGCACGCCCCTTCGCCCGCTCCGGCCAGTCTGCCCGTGGCACGGAACTCCGCCGCCCCGCACCCGGCGCCCGCACCCGCAATCCCCGCCCTTGCCGCCCTCAGCGGGCCCCAGCAAGCGCCCTGCTCCCCGGCCTCGCCGCGGGCCCGGCTCCGCCCGGGCCCGCGCTTTTTCGCAGAAAAAGCCCCCGCGCCCCTTTGGGGCGCGGGGGGCGAGGCCGGGGCCGGCGGCACCCGCCCGCCCCAACAGGCCGCTGCCCGCCAAAACCCAGCCTGAACTTGCACGAACCCACAAAAAACCCGCTCGAATCTGCACGAACTCATCAAAAACCCGGCAAAACCGGCTCGAACTCCCCAAAACCCCGGCAAAACCCGCACGAACCCGCCCAAACCCGCAACCAAGCACCCCATCGGGGATTTGACCGCCTTTGGGCCGGGGCCCCCGAAAAGCCGAACGGCTTTTTGGGGAGAAGGAGCGGCGGCCCGAACAGTGACGCCGTGATTTGTAAAAACAAATCGCGGCAAACCTCAAGGGCTTGCCGCGACGTGTCAGATCAGCACGATTTAGAACCCTGGGCCTTCTTAGGGGGTGTTCTGAACCCTTAATGTTTTAACATTGATCAG
>CANRPD010000011.1 GCA_947632385.1 uncultured Clostridia bacterium
TTCTCTTTCAGGATTTCCATCAGAAAATTCGGCCTTGGCCAAGCATATATCAGTTTTTCAGCGTTCGCCAGTTCGAGTCCGGGTGCGAGCATTCCCAAGAAAAATGAAGAAAAAGAAGATGGTTTTCTTTCAAATCTGAGACTTCGCCAGTTCGAGGCCAGTGGAAGGTCGATTTGAGTAAAGAATGGGCACTGGAAAATGAACTTTGAAAGAAGTGCAGAAATAGCAAAAAACCCCGAAATCATCGAGGTTTTTCGCCTTTGGGCTATTTTGTAGCCCTTTCATGGAGGTGACACCCGGATTTGAACCGGGGAATGAGGGTTTTGCAGACCCTTGCCTTACCACTTGGCTATGTCACCATCCCATGGAGCGGACGACGAGGCTCGAACTCGCTACCTCCACCTTGGCAAGGTGGCGCTCTACCAGATGAGCTACGCCCGCAAGTTTTTTCGGCGACTGTTATATTATATGCATTTCAGGCCCATTTGTCAACAGGAAAATCAACCCGGAAAGAAGTTTTCCCAGCATAAACCCAAGAAGAAATGCGGTCTCCAAAAAGGAAACCGCATTTCTGGTGCCTCCGATCGGAATCGAACCAATGACACGGGGATTTTCAGTCCCCTGCTCTACCAACTGAGCTACAGAGGCATTTATGGCGACCCGGAACGGGCTCGAACCGTCGACCTCTAGCGTGACAGGCTAGCGTTCTAACCAGCTGAACTACCGGGCCATTTCCATCCATCAACCATATTGGTGGGGACAATAGGACTCGAACCTATGACCCCCTGCTTGTAAGGCAGGTGCTCTAACCAGCTGAGCTATGCCCCCGTACATCACGGGCGGGCTTCCCGAAGAAGGGTCGCCCTCAACGGCTTCACTATATTACCTCATTTCTTTTCATTTGTCAAGGGATATTTTCATTTATTCTTGTATTATTCTTTTCATCTGCACACTCAGCTAGGGATGCCAGCTCCTGTCGAGTAAAATAATATCTTTTCCCGCAATATTGGCAAACAGCCTCGGCTCTTCCCTGGCCATCCAGTGGCAGCGACAAAATTTCCTTGCGACCAAGCGTCAAGAGGGCACGACCGAAGCACTCCTTGCTGCAATTGCAAGCATACTTTACAGGAACACGGTCCAGAATATCCACCTCAAATCCTGCCAAAGCCGTACGGCACATTTGCTCCAGGGAGAGGCCCTTGGCAAGCATGGTGGTCACCGGTTCCAACACGGAGATGTTCTCTTCCAGTCGAGTTGCTGCAGTCTCCTCCGCTCCGGGCAGCAATTGGATCAGCAGACCGCCAGCGAGCAGCGCTTCCCCTGTCTCTCGGTCGGCCAGTACGCCCAGTGCACAGACAGTGGGCGTTTGCTCACTTTGCGCGAAATATTGGGTGATATCTTCGGCAATCTCTCCACTGCACAATTCGACCTGACCGACATAAGGTTCTCCCTGGCCCATATCACGGATCACTGCCAAGCGACCCCGCGCGCCGACTGCCCCACCCACATCGATTTTCCCGTCAGAGCGAGTGGGAAGATCGACTCCAGGATGATCGACATATCCACGCACATTTCCGTTGGCATCCGCGATCGCCACCAGGTTGCCCAACGGACCGCCTCCGTTCACCTTCAGGGTGACACTGGCTCCTTCGATCTTCTGCATGGCTCCCATCAGTGAGGCGCCTGCCAGGAGCCTTCCAAGGGCAGCACATGAAGTTTTGGAAAGATGGTGGACCTGTTGCGCAGTATAAACGATCTCAGTTGCGTCCACAGCCGAGGCAATGACACTTCCGTCTTTAGTGATCATACGAATGATCGTATCCATAGAATCATCCTTTTTACAGTTTCTTGGCTGCGTATACCAATCGCTGACTATCCGCTTTGGGTGCATCAAAAGACAGCTCATGATAGATCTGGACCTGCCCAAAGCCTGCCTTTTCCAACATTGCAACTACCTGCTCCATCGGGTATGCGCACTCGGTAAACTGCTCAGATTCCCTGGAATACAAGCCGTCCTGGTATTCGAAGAAATCCAAACGGATTTTTTCCCGATGGTGGGAAAGCCGATGATTTTGCCAAACACAATACACTTCTGGCAAATCATAGACAAAAACGTTATCCCTCAAAACATGCTCGTGTTTATACGGCGTGTTCATATCAAAAAAGAAGTATCCACCCGCTTCGGTAAAAAGGGAAACCTTGTCAAAAGTCTGCTGTACTTCTTCTGCATTCGCCAAATGATTCAGACTGTCCAACGTGCAGAATGTGGTGTTGACCGTTCCATAGAGATCCAACGACTGCATCTTTTGACACAGGAAAAGGATATCTGCGCCGGCTTCCATGCATTTGCTCCGTGCCTGAGAGAGCATGTCCACACTGGCATCGACGCCATAGATATCCACGCCGCGACGATGCAGCTCCAGCGTCAGTGAACCAGTCCCGCAGGCCAGATCCAATGACAAACCGGGTCGATGATTCACACGTTGCGAAAGTTCCAACAGATAATCCGCCCAACGAGCGTACTGTACATTTTCTGTGAGCACGTCGTAATACCTGGAAAAGACCGAATATGCAGACACAGCGTCACCTCTGAAAAACACCACTAGAGATCACAACGGATCAGATCATCGTATGTCTCACGGCGAACCGCCAGCCTATGTTCTCCGTGGCTCACTAGTACAACGGCAGGACGGGGATTGCGGTTATAGTTGGAGGCCATAGAATAGTTGTACGCACCGGTGGAGAGCACCGCCAGCACATCCCCACGATGAGGTGTTTGAATGCGCGTGTGTTCCTGGATGAGATCCCCACTCTCGCAGCATTTTCCTGCCACGGTCGCAATATAGTCAGCCGCTTCCCCCGCCCGATCGGCGATCAGGCAAGTATAATCGGACCGATACAGTGCATAACGGGGATTTTCAAACATACCGCCGTCTATGGCAACATAGTTGCGCACTCCGGGGATCTCCTTGATGTTGCCCACCGTATACAGCGTGATGCCAGCTTCCCCGACTACAGAACGGCCCGGTTCCAGAAAAACCCTGGGAATCGGTAAACCCAAAGCGGTGCATTTTTCAGAGATTGCTGCAGAAACGGCCTCCATGTAGGTCTCATACGGCAGCACTCGATCCTTCTTTGTATAATGGATGCCAAATCCTCCACCCAAATTGAGCCAGGACAAAGTAAAATCCGAGTGCTTTTGAACGATCTCCCCATAGAAGTCGAGCATGACCTGAGCCGCATGAACAAACGGCTCCGTTTCCAGAATCTGGGATCCGATATGGCAATGCAGTCCTTGAAGCACAACATGATCCATTTCCAGTGCCCGTTCCACCAACGCCAATGCGGCACCGCTTTGCAAATCGGTACCGAATTTCGAGTCGATCTGTCCGGTACGGATAAAATCATGGGTATGGGCTTCAATTCCGGGCGTGATCCGCAATGAGATATGTGCGGTTTTCCCCATCGCCCGTGCCAGAGTCTGCAACTGGTCCAATTCCCCAGGATTGTCCACGACAATGTCGCCCACCTCGTGGGTCAAGGCCAGTTCCAATTCCGACAGCGTTTTATTGTTCCCCTGAAAGTGGATCCGACAGCCGGGTGCACCCGCTTTGAGTGCGGTGTACAGCTCACCGCCTGAGACCACTTCAATATCCAAACCTTCGCTCAAGACGATACGGACAATTTCCATACAGTCAAAGGCCTTGCTGGCATAGATGGGCCTTCCATTGCCATGATAATACGTTTGAAAAGACTGTACATAGCAGCGACACACTCGACGGATCTCGTCCTCGCTCATCACATAGAGCGGCGTGCCATACGTATGCGCAAGTTCCAGGGTGTCACAACCGCTGATTGACAGATGACCCTGTTCATTTACAGAAAGGCAAGGGGAAAACATGATGACTAGATCCTTTCAGTTGGATTGATTGCTTTTTCGATCTGATTCAGTAGCTCGGTAATGCCTGTCCCTTTCACCGAAGAGACAGGAAAAACCGGGATTTGCGCCTCGGCAAAAAGATCTCGGTAGTAGGTCTCTTGCTGAACGGTTTCCGTCTGATTGAGCTTGTCTGCTTTGGTCAAAGCCACAGCAAATGGCAGCCCCATCTCCAACAGAAAATCGATCATATCTTGATCGTCTTGCGTCGGTCCATGCCGCATGTCAACCAGTTGGATCACCAACGCAATGTTCCGATCCTGTGTGAAATAACCATCTACCAGACGGGCCCACCGTTCCTTTTCGCTTTTCGAGACCTTTGCGTATCCATAACCGGGCAGATCCACAAACCTGCAGTTATCCACCCGAAAAAAATTGATGGTGCCCGTTTTCCCAGGGGTAGCGCTCACCCGTGCTAAACTTTTGCGGTTAAGCAGCCGATTGATCAAAGAAGACTTCCCTACATTGGATCTCCCGGAAAAGACCACCTCAGGAAAGTTGGACAACGGAAACTGGTGATTTTCTCCTGCTGCCAGTTCAAATTCTGCTTTATGAAAGTTCACAGGGACCCTCCACAGTCTGCGCGCTGACCGGGACAAGCGTTCCTGCCTGATTCAAGCTTCCGGAAACCGGTTCAACCGCGTGTGCCCTGGTCGATTCTGAGATGGAAGGGCGCGGCATATACGTAAGAGCTGCTTCTAAGACCGCATCCACACGCTTGACCGGGACAAACCGAACATGACTTTTCACGACTTCGTCCACTTCAGCCAAGTCAGGCAGATTGTCCACAGGGATCAATACGGTCTTCATGCCGTTTTTATAGGCGGCCATCGCCTTCTCCCGCAGCCCACCGATGGGCAAAACACGTCCTTGCAGCGTGATCTCGCCTGTCATAGCAACATCACAGTGGACCGGCACCCCTGTCAAAGCAGACGTAATCGCAGTGGCCATCGCTATGCCAGCAGAAGGCCCGTCTTTTGGGACAGCGCCCTCCGGAGCATGAAGGTGAATGTCATATTTCTCATAAAACTGCGGAGAGATCCCCAAAGAAGCTGCTCGGGTGCGGATACAGGTGATCGCAGCGCTGGCAGACTCTTTCATCACGTCGCCCAAAGAACCTGTGAGTTGGATCTTCCCATTGCCTTCCATCACAGCGACTTCAATGGGAAGCAGTTCTCCCCCGACACTGGTCCAGGCAAGTCCGTTGACAAGTCCCACAGTGTCTTCCGTTGAAACTGGATCCTTGGTAAACTTACGAGGTCCCAGCAAATCCTCCAGGGATTCCGGCTTGACCGTATAAGAAACGAATGCCTCGTCACCGACGGCCATCCGAGCCACTTTCCTGCAAATTGACGCGATATGGCGCTCCAGGGTCCGCACACCGGCCTCTCGGGTATATCCCTCGATCAATTCGTCGATGGCAGATTTTGTAAATTTCAGTTGAGCAGGCTTCAATCCATGCTTTTTGAGCTGCTTGCGCACCAAATGTTTGGCGGCAATCTGGACTTTTTCTTCCTGCGTATAGCTTCCCAACTCGATGATGTCCATACGATCATAGAGGGGCCCGGGGATCCTGGACGGATCATTGGCGGTCGTTATGAACAGAACACCGCTCAGATCAAAGGGAACGTCAATGTAATGGTCGGTAAACTCAGCGTTTTGTTCGGGATCCAACACCTCCAGCAAAGCAGAAGAAGGATCTCCTTTAAAGTTCATCCCAAGTTTATCGATCTCGTCCAACAACAAAAGAGGATTGTTCACACCGGCCTGCCGGATGGCATTGATGATCCGTCCGGGCATGGAACCGACATATGTTCTTCTATGACCCATGATTTCAGACTCATCACTGACCCCGCCGAGAGATACTCGGACATATTTCCTGCCAGTTGCCTCCGCAATCGATCGCGCAATAGACGTTTTGCCCACACCGGGAGGTCCCACCAGACAGATGATCTGCCCGGTCTGCCTGGGTGCCAAACTCTGGACAGCTAATATTTCCAAAAACCTTTCTTTGACCTTGTCCAGGCCGTAATGATCCCGGTCCAGAATACGCTGTGCGCGCTTTAAGTCCAAGCGCACCTTGGAGGCAGTTTTCCAGGGAAGCTCCAAACAAGTGTCAAGATACGACCGAATCACACTGCCCTCGTGAGAACCGTAAGGCATCCGGGCCAGTTTATCGCATTCCTTGGTCAACTTCTCCGCACAAACCGGATCGAGTTCCAAAGACCGGATCTTCTCACGCAACTCGTCAGCTTCCTGTTGGGGGTTGTCCTCCTCGCCCAACTCGTTGCTGATCGCGCGCATTTGTTCTTTTAGATAATACTCCCGCTGATTGTCTTCGATCTGAGCCTGCGCTTTCTGATTGATCTCTTCTTCGATCTCCAAGATGCGAATTTCCTCACTGAGTACGTCAATGAGCTTCTGCAAGCGCTTCAGCGGGTGTAATTCATCCAAAATGACCTGTTTGCGTTCAAAGCCGATGGAAAGATTGGAGGCTATGTAATCCGCCATTCGGCCGCAGTCCTTTTCTTGCAGCACACCCAGCAAAACGTCCGGCGGTACATGTTTGAAGAGGTGCAGGTATTGGTCGAATTTTTCGTGAACGATCCGAACCAGTGCCTCAGACTTAACGGACTTTTTATATGTCAGTACCGGACATTTGCGGATGTTTGCGACCAGATATGGGTTCTCTTTGACCAGGGAGACAATTTCGCCGCGATAAAGTCCCTCCACGTGCAGTTTAATGCCCTCTTCCGACCGCTGTAATACCTGTTTGACACGAGCTACTACACCGGTCTTGAAGAGACCTTCTCCCGAAGGTTCACCGTCGGACATGTCTACCTGGGTAGTCAGGAAAAGCAGCCGATCATGGCTGACGCTTTCAGAAACAGCCAGAATAGACTTTTTCCGCGCGACATCAAACTGCAGGAACATGCCTGGGAAAAAGACGATCCCGCGGACCACCAAGACCGGAAGTGTCAAATTGTTTTCCATTTTACTGGTTTCATCTGGAAGATTTTGCATGGTTGTACTCCTAAAATCAGTGAAGACTGCGATCGGCGCTGCCGACAACAGCCTTCTTCATTTTCGTTTATGATGCGGATTCTCGATGATCTTGCTGACGGCGTGGTTTTGAGGAAACCTGGATCTTCACGGGCCTTCTGTCAAGGTTGGTGACGATCTGAGCCTGTGCCCCATCTTCCACCATTTCTTTTGTCACATTGACCTTTTCAACAGTATAGTCGCTGGGAATGCGATACATTAACGGAACCAACAAATCTTCCATCACAGAGCGAAGACCACGAGCGCCCGTCTTGCGCTCCAAAGTCTTTGCGGCAATAGCATCCAGCGCATCGTCTGTAAACGTGAGGTCAACCCGGTCCAACTGGAATAGCTTTTTATACTGGCTGACCAGGGAATTTTTCGGTTCCTTCAAAATGCGGACCAAGGTAACTGCGTCCAGCGGATCCATAGGAGCGAGAACCGGTATCCGGCCGACCAGTTCCGGGATCAATCCGTACTTGACCAGATCATGTGTGGTGACATCCCGCATCCAGTTGGTACTCTCCCGTTCCTTCCTTCCTATCACTTTGCCTTCAAAACCCAAAGTGGTCGCAGTTGCGCGTTTCTGTACGATCTTTTCAAGGCCGTCAAACGCACCCCCACAAATGAAGAGAATATTGGACGTGTCAATATTGATCACTTCCTGCTGGGGATGCTTCCGTCCGCCCTTCGGAGGCACACCGGCAACCGTTCCTTCCAAGATCTTGAGCAACGCCTGCTGAACGCCCTCTCCGCTGACATCTCGGGTAATGGATTGATTTTCGGACCGTCTGGAGATCTTGTCAAGCTCATCGATATAAATGATGCCGCGCTCTGCCCGATAGATATCGTAATCCGCATCCTGTATCAAACGCAGCAGGATGTTTTCAACGTCCTCGCCCACATACCCCGCTTCGGTCAGTGTTGTGGCGTCGGCAATGGCAAAGGGTACATCCAACAGCTTGGCAAGCGTCTGAGCCAGATAGGTCTTGCCAACGCCGGTGGGTCCCAACAGCAGAACATTGCTCTTGGTCAGTTCAACGCCGTCGTCATTAAAATAAATACGCTTATAGTGATTATAGACAGCAACCGAAAGCGCAATCTTGGCATTTTCCTGGCCGACCACATATTCGTCCAACTGACGTTTGATCTCTTGGGGCTTTGGAAGAATAAAGCCTCCGATTCTCTCTTGGGGCCTCATCTGAGGCCGAAGAATCTTTTCCTGATCGCCAATGATTTCCATGCAGACCCGCACGCAGGAATCGCAGATATAGGCATTGTTCCCGGCGATGATCTGATCTGTCATGGACTGAGGCTTCCCGCAAAAAGAACAGTAAATTTGATTGTCGTTGTTGCCGGCCACAGTCCTGCCTCCTTTTATCTGTGTTCGATCACCTTATCGATCAGCCCATACTCCAACGCTTGTTGTGCAGTCATGAAATTGTCGCGTTCCGTATCCCGTTCGATGACCTCATAAGGCTGACCGGTCCGCTCGGAAAGGATGGTATTCAACTTTTTGCGCACTGCTAAAATGTGATTGGCATGGATCCCAATATCGGTCGCCTGGCCCTGAGTACCACCGCTGGGCTGATGGATCATAATCTCACTGTTGGGCAGCGCCAAACGCTTTCCCTTGGTACCGGCCGCCAATAGGAACGACCCCATACTGGCAGCCATGCCGATGCAAATGGTAGACACATCACAGCGGATGTACTGCATCGTATCATAAATGGCCATGCCGTCGGTAATGACCCCGCCAGGGCTGTTGATATACAGAGAGATATCTTTTTCAGGGTCTTGGCCCTCCAAATAGAGCAGCTGTGCCACGATCACGCCGGCAGAAGCACTGTTGACTTCATCATTCAACAAAATGATGCGGTCATTCAAAAGCCGGGAAAAAATATCATAAGAGCGCTCTCCACGGCTGGTTTGTTCGATGACATAAGGGACGAGACTCATATTCATGATCGATCGGCTCCTTTCCAAGCCTTGCCTTAGTATGTAGGCAAACAATAAGACTTATTCAGCAAATGAACGATTTAGCCCTCTGTTTTTTCATCTTGCGCTTCTTCAGGCTGTTCATCATTCGTCGCTTTTTTGGAAGACTTTTTCTTGGGTGCTGACGTTTCCTCTTCCGAAGGTGTTTCCGGATTGATCACCGCATTCTCTTTGAGGAAATCGATCACCTTGCGGTTGGCGATGTCTGCATTCAAGTTTTCAGGCGTTACAAGGTTTTTCACCTGCTCCAGAGGCATGCTGTACTCTTCAGACAGACGCGTATACTCCGCCTCGGTCTCCTCCTCCGTGGGCTGGATGTTTTCAAGCTGAGCAATCTTTTCAAGACCCAGCCGCAGCTTCACCTGACGATCTGCCTGGGGCTTATACTGCTCTCTGAGCGCATTGGTGTCCATATTGGTATACTTGAGATAGGTTTCCAGATTCAAGCCCTGGGGCTGAAGACGGTAAGCAAAGGAATTGATCATTTCATCCGTCTCATTTTCTACCATTTCCTCAGGGATCTCCGCCTGGACCTTGGAGATCACCGCATCTACGATCTGATTCTCCATCTCAGCATCTGCAGCCTGCTCTCGACGCTTGAGAAGATCCTCTTCAATATTCTTGCGGTAAGCCTCCACGGTATCGAATTCGCTGACGTCCTTCACGAACTCGTCATCCACGACAGGCAGCTCCTTCGTCTTGATCTCATGGAGCTTGATTTTGAATACAGCGGCTTTTCCCTTCAGCTCTTCAGCATGGTAGTCCTCCGGGAACGTCACATTGACATCGAATTCTTCACCGGCATTGTGGCCAACGACCTGGTCTTCAAAACCGGGAATAAATTGCCCCGCACCCAGCGTCAGCTCGTAATTCTCCGCCTTTCCCCCGTCAAACGGTTTGCCGTCCACATATCCGTCAAAGTCGATCTCAACGATGTCCCCGTCCTGCGCGGATCTCCCCTCGACAGTGATCGTCCGAGAATTCCGCTCGCGGACATGTTCGATCTCATGATCGATATCTCCTTCAGAAACAGCCACAGCTTCCTTGATAACAGGGATCCCCTTGTACTCCTCAATGGTAACTTCAGGTTTGGTGATCACGGTGATAGTACACTGAATACCGGTCTCTTTCCCGATTTCATCCACCTTAAAGTCTCCCACGCTGACCACTTGCAGACCACTTTTATCAATGGCCTCCAGGACCATAGTGCGGTACAGCCTTTCCACAGCAGCCTCATAAAAGACCTCAGGACCATAATATTTTTCGATAAAAGCCCGAGGCGCATGCCCTTTGCGGAAACCGGGAACATTCATTTTTTTGCTTTCCGTTTTATAAACAGCATTTACTGCTTCGTTGAACTCTTCGGGGCTGACCTGAAGTTTGAGTTCATATTTGTTGGTGGATACATTGCTGGTAGAAGTTAATTCCATGATTGTTTTCTTCCCTCTCCAAATTTTGAGTGGTTGGGGCCAAACATGTTTCAGCCACACCAAAGGTCATTATAGCACAGACAACGCAAATAATCTACACCTTTCCGGCAAAAACTTTCGGAAAAAATGAGAAACCTCCCATCCAAAAGGAAAATCAGCGAATGAGAACAGGTGTAAACTTGACAAAATCGCAGGAGATCAAGGACATTTGGATCCCCTTCCACGATCCGGTCAGCGCTTTCTCCGACGCATCCTTCCCATGGATATGGCCAAAATAGCAGGCCCTCACCTGATACTCCACCAGAATATCCAAAAGCTCCTGACAGGCCATATGATCATAAAGCGGCGGGTAGTGGAGAAATACTATTTTTTCGCCGCCCAGCTTTTCCCCCTCCGCAAGGGACATTCGCAGCCTTCCCGCTTCTCTAGCAACGATTTTTTTGTCCTCATCCGTGGCTGCATTATACAGCCACCCACGGGTCCCGCACAAAACATGCTCCCCGACCCGATAGGCGTTGTTGTGCAGGATATGCAGAGAATCCAGTCCGGCATTTTGAAAAAAGCTGTTGATCTTACTGGCCGTAGACCACCAATAGTCATGGTTGCCTTTAAGGAGGATCTTCTGTCCTGGAAGGCTTTGCAAGAAACTGAAATCTGTTTTGGTATCCTCCAGTCGCATCGCCCACGAACTGTCTCCCGCAATAACGACGGTGTCCTGCTCACGCACGACCGATCTCCAGTTTTCTTCCAGACGTTTTGTATAATCCTTCCACCCAGGGAAAACATCCATGGGCTTATCTTCTCCCAGAGAGAGGTGCAGATCTGCGATCACAAATAAAGCCATTTGCATCCCCCAATCGGTCGACAGTAAAAACAGGCCCTAAAAGGTTCTCCGCTTTCATATGCCGCCTACGGTTTTCGATCTCACATCAGCCCAAGCCATGCGCGCCGAAAGCGTTTTTCAGATATTCTTCGCGAACGATTTTTCCATCTCTCATGTAGACAGCTGCAGCATCGAAGCGCGGCTGCAGGTCAGGGCGGTTCTCCACGATGTAGGCCCCCGCAGTCAGCACGATCTTTTGCTGTTTCGCCGGAGTGATCGCCTCAAAGGGCTCTTCCAAACTGCCTTCTTTCCGCGTTTTGACCTCCACAAAGAGGATACACGGACCTTCCTGCGCAATGATATCGATCTCTCCGAACCGACAGTGATAATTCCGGCATAAAATCTGGCAGCCACGGTCTTTCAACAATTGGACGATATGCTCTTCTCCCATCCGTCCGATCCCACTTTTATCCAAGCGACTCCCTCACTTTTCATCCAGGTTTTTGAGAAAACTGCGCCGGTGTCCGTCCAACAACCCGTGGGCTTTGATCGCAGCATAATGGGCAGCCGTTCCGTACCCCTTGTGCTTTGCAAAACCGTACTGCGGATATATCCGATCGACCTCTCTCAGAACACGGTCCCGGCTCACTTTGGCCAGAATGGAAGCAGCGGCAATACTGGCAGATTTTCCGTCTCCCTGGACTACCGTCTCACCAGGAACAGGCAGCGGAGGCATCCGATTCCCGTCGACCAAAGCCCAATCAGCGGTCTGGCCCATTGCGGCATAAGCCCGACACATCGCCAGAAAAGTCGCCTGCAAGATGTTGTATTGATCAATTTCCTTCGAGCTGGCACTTCCGATCCCAAAAGCCAGCGCTTTGGAACAGATCACATCAAACAAGGCTTCCCGTTTCTTTTCGGAGAGCTTTTTGGAATCGTTCAGCCCGTCGATCACGCACTCGAAGGGCAAAATCACAGAGGAGGCATATACCGGTCCAAACAGCGGCCCTCTTCCCGCCTCATCAATCCCGCATACAATGGGATACCCATTGTTCACTGCCTGTCGTTCATAAACAAACCAATCCATTTATCGATCTCCAGGCCTTTCCAAGGTGATCCGCCCCAACAGGCCGGCTCGGAATTCATCCAGCACGGTGTTGGCTGTGCGCTCTGTATCGATCTCCCCGCCGGAAACCAACATGCCACGTTTCCGACCGATCGACTCCAAGATCTCATAACCTGGCCTTTCCTCGTCCGATGACAGATCCAGCTTGTACCGTCGGTTGATGCTCTCGGGATAAAACCGCATCAGCAGTTCCAAAAGCCGCTGGGCCAGTGCTTCCCTGTCCAAGATCTCATCCCGAACTGCGCCTGTAAAGGCCAAATGCTCACCGATGATGGGATCCTCAAATTTGGGCCAAAGGATCCCGGGGGTATCCAAAAGCTCCAGATCTTGTCCCACCGCGTACCATTGATTTTGACGCGTGACGCCCGGACGGTCCTGCACCTTTGCCCTAGAACGTCCATTCACCAGTCGATTGATCAGAGAGGACTTCCCGACATTGGGGATGCCCACGACCATGACACGAACCGGTCGGCCAGACATCCCTTTTTCTTGCCAAGCGGTCAGTTTATCGCCGGCAGCTTTCCGAACCGACGAAAAAAACGCCTGCAACCCTTTTCCCGATCGACAGTCCACCGGGGCTGCGATCACCCCCGCATCACTGTAGGCGTTGACCCATAAACGAGTCGCCTCGGGGTCTGCCATGTCTGATTTGTTGAGTAAAACGACCTTAGGCTTCTTCTCCGCAAGTTTTTTCAACAACGGGTTGCTGCTGCTATACGGTACCCGGGCGTCCAGCAATTCGACCACCACATCCACTTGCTTGAGGTCCTCAGTGATCTTTCGCTTGGAACTGGCCATATGCCCGGGATACCACTGTATGGATTGGGGCTCGCTCATGCGCTTCTCCTTTTACGCAGTTGGTCCAAATTTACTGAACGGGTACAGGAACAGCATGGCCTTCCCAAGGATGTCGCGGGTATCCACCATACCGACTTCCTGATACCGGCTGTCTCTGGAAACAATGCGATTATCGCCCAACACGAATACGCAGCCTTCCGGCACCTGTTGCGGGAACGTCAAGGTGGGCATCGAGCTGTACGGCGGTCCTGTAATGCCGTTCTCCAAGCCAAACTGTGTCTCATCCACCACCTGACCGTCCACCAAAACCGCGTTGATCTCATAATCGAAATCCACTGTTTGCCCCTCCGTGGCAATGACCCGCTTGATGATCGGCTCGTCCAGGACATTGGTGATCACCACGACATCTCCCTGGTGCACCCCGAAAGGCGTGGAAAGGATCAAAACACGGTCTCCTTCTGTGAAATTCGGGACCATGGACGACCCCTGCACTGTGATGACCCGGGCAATGAAAGTAAACACCACAGCGATGATCGCCACGGCGCATACCAGTTCTTCCACCCATTCCAAAACGGTACGAACCGCCTGACCGGAACGTTTGACTTCTTCTGCACCCTTTGTTTCCATGCTGTCCTCCAAGGATCTTCAATCGACAGAAAAAAGGGACATGCGCGTGTCCCTTTTTCTCTTGAACTATGCAGCTTTTTATCGGACCTGACCTTTGACCTTTGCAGCCTTGCCAACTCGATCCCGCAAATAATAGAGCTTTGCTCTGCGGACGCGGCCGCGGCGAACCACCTGAATGGCCTTTACATTGGGAGAATGGATGGGGAATACTCTCTCCACACCCACGCCATAGGAGACCCGACGAACGGTAAAGGTCTCGCTGACGCCACTGCCCTTACGAGCAATGACCGTCCCTTCAAACTGCTGGATCCGTTCACGCTCTCCTTCGCGAATGTTCACATCCACACGAACCGTGTCACCGATGGAAAACGCCGGCACCTGTTCTTTCAAGGAGTCCTGAGAAATAGCCTTGATAGCATCCATTTGTTGATTCCTCCAACGATTAATGTCAGACATTCATGCCGGCCCCGGCAGCGGACTGTCCGCTTCTGCACACGCACACCGCGTGCTTAGAACCCCACGGGCAAGCCTTTGAGAAAACCCGCAGATTTCAAATGCGTAAGTATTATATCACGACTTCGAAGGAAATGCAAGGTCTTTTTAGAAAAAATCAGAAAAATCAGCGAGCAGCAAGCGAGTCCGGGTGATATACGGAACGAGCTCCTCGCCTTCATATCGACGCATTGCATCTACCAAAAGACTGGGATTGATGCTCCCTGCCGTACTGCAGGGTAAGCGCACTGAGAGAGCCAGCATGTTCCTGTCAATCGACCGGATGTCAAGGTCTCGAAAATATGGTTTGACATCCATTTCCCGATCACCTTTTTTGCTATGTTTTAGAACGAAAATGGTGTTCATTTGGAGCAGCGACCGGATTTTGCCATCTAGAGCCAAGCTGTCGGAACAACGGAGATCCATTTGATACTCTGCGTAGGCAACCTCTTCCAAACGGTGAACAGGGTCTGTGCCCGCAAGGATGGGCAGATCTTCAGGAAGTCTTTCGGACAGCCGGTGAACGAGTTCCTCGTTGGATATTTCTTCGGTGATCCGGATATCCATGCATTCCCGGTTGCCGCACACGCCCAGGGAAAGAGGCATCGCAAAAGCCATATATACTCGGGGGTTATAACCTTCGGTATACCACACCGGTACTCGTGCTAAGCGAAGGGCACGGGTCATACAGCGCACCAGATCCAGATGAGAAATATACCGCGCAGCTCCTTTCTTTTCAAACCAGATCCGCACGTTTTTCAACACAAACTCCTCCCTTAAAACAAGCCGCACCGCAATGAGAACACTGTTCCAGACAGTTTGGCGTTGTTTCTTCCCGGTACGCCTTTTCGCATTCTTCCTGTAGAAACTCTTTCCGGATACCGTAGTCCAGGTGGTCCCACGGGAAAACTTCATCAAAAGGTCGACTGCGTACCGCATAAAAATCCGGGTCCAGGCCGCATTGAGCAAAGGCCTGCATCCAGCGATCAAAATCAAAGCATTCATCCCAACCGTCAAAATGCTGCCCCATATGAAAAACCGTCTCTAGAACTTGTCCCAATCGGCGGTCCCCCCGCGCAAAGACTGCTTCCAAATAGCTGGTTTTCGCACCATGATAACTGACATTGATCCTTTTGGAAGGAACTTTCTCCCGAAGTATTTTCTGCTTTTCTCCCAGAATTTCTTCTGTATCTTGTCCAAACCACTGAAAAGGGGTGAAGGGTTTTGGCACGAAAGCAGCCACGCTTAACGACACTTCAACAGCCTTTCCCCCGGGCCGGTCCTTGTGCTGGTAATAGGTATCCACCACCTTTTTCCCAAGGTCCAGGATAGCTTGTACATCTTCAAGGGTCTCAGTGGGAAGACCGATCATAAAGTATAGCTTGATCCGGTTCCAACCCTCTGCAAAGGCCGTCTCCACGGTATGAATCAACTGATCTTCCGTAACGTTTTTGTTGATCACATCCCGCATCCGTTGACTGCCTGCTTCCGGTGCAAAGGTAAGGCCCGTTTTCCGCACCGAATTGATCCGTTCCATCAGCTCCGGCGAAAAATTGTCGACCCGTAAAGATGGAAGGGAAATACTTACTTTGTCCGGTTCGGTCCATTGGTGGAGCGTATCGATCAGCTCGAAAAGCCGACGGTAGTCACTGGTGCTGAGGGAGGACAGAGAAACTTCGTCATATCCTGTGGATTCACAGAGGGTTTTGCTCTGGGCGTCGATCGTCTCAATAGACTTTTCACGAAATGGGCGATATAAAAAACCGGCTTGACAAAAGCGGCATCCGCGAATACAACCACGCAGCACTTCTTCAGAGATGCGGTCAAAAACCACTTCGATCATGGGGACCGGGAAAGAATCGGGATAATAGGCGTGGTCCAGATCCATGATATTGCGTTTCCGGACCCGCTGAGGGGCCCCTTGCGTGGCCGTGTAGCTGCACACCGTCCCGTTTGGGTTGTACGCTACTTCATACAAGGAGGGCACGTAGACGCCTTCGATCTGTGCGGCCAGCCGCAAAAACTCCTCTTTGGACGTGCCGTTGTGTTTACACTGTCTGTAGAGCTCCATCACTTCGATGTCCAGTTCTTCGCCGTCCCCTAAAAAAAACAGATCAAAAAACTCAGCCAATGGCTCCGGATTGCAAGCACAAGGACCGCCGGCAACCACAAGGTTCATGAGTCCAGGCCTGTCCTTACTTTTCAAAGGGATCCCTGCCAGGTCAAGCATATTGAGGATATTGGTGTAGCTGAGTTCGTACTGGAGTGTAAACCCGATCATATCAAATGCGCTCAGAGGATCGCCACTTTCCAGAGCATACAGTTCGATATGTTTCTCTCGCATCTTTTGTTCCATATCGATCCAAGGAGCAAAGACCCGTTCACACCAAAAGTAAGGCACCTGGTTGATCGCTCCGTATAAGATCTTCATACCCAGATGAGACATCCCGATCTCGTAAGTATCCGGGAAGCAAAATGCGAAACGAACATCCACCGCTTCTTTGCTTTTCACTGTCGAATTGAGTTCTCCACCCACATATCGGCCAGGCTTTTGCACTCTGGGCAGCAGATCTTCCACCGCTTTCGGGAACATAGAATCACTCCTTTTCCGCTCCCTATTATATCTTCTTTTTGGGACGTGTGCAAGCTATTCCGGCAGATAATCTCTGCTCAACGCCAAATACAGCATGAGATAAACGCACAAACCCAGCAAAGAAAAATTATATCGAGTGCGCAGCAGTACGAAAAAGCCCAGTGTCCCCATTGGAAAAAGAAACAGGAAAGAAATCCAACGTACGATCCTGGCAGCACAGACTTCGTCAACACAAGTCTCTAGGAGCTTCCGCAGGACCAGTCCTCCATCCAAAGGCTCTATGGGGAGAAGATGGACCAACCCCAACGCCAGATTCCCGGCAGCAAATAGGGTCTCCCCCATTCCAAGCGCTTGCATCAAGAAGTAGATTGTCAGGTTGGAGACTGGTCCCATCAGAGACAGTAGGACCTCATTCCATACATGAAGAGAATGGTCGGGCGACGAGATAATCCGACAGCCCAACGCAGTTATGGTCACGCTTTCCGGAGGGGAATGCAGCAGAAACAAAACAGCCAAGTGTCCACACTCGTGAAAAAAAGCCGCCAAAAAGACTGCTGCGCTGCCCGAAGCTCCCCCGAACAGGCAGGAAAACGCGAGCAGCGCAAAGCAGGAGAAATGTAAACGGAACGAACAGTTCCCTAGAGAGAAAGACAGCATGGTCACACCCGCTGCATGTTGCTGCCCGGTGTCGGACTGGGAGAAGGCGATGGCGGGGGAGTGGTTTCTCCGGCGGGAATCTCCTCAGACTGCAAACTGGGCAGCACAATGACTTTTTCTGTTTCCGTACGGTACCACTGGGTAAAACGCTCATATTGCGGTTGACGAGTAAATTTGAGCACCGCCAAGGCCAGGAGGATCAAGGTGCAAATGAACAGCTGTATGACCGGTACCAGGCTCCCTTTCGTTTTTTGAGGGCGGATCGGAGTCGTATCGTTTATCTCTTCCTCCTCGGGAACGCCCTCCACTTTCTCGAGGTCTTCCGGATAGCGAATCATAGGATGATACACAGCAGGCCGCTGCACCCATCGTTGATGATCCGCTCGATGGTCTCACGGACCTTTTCCCGAGCGTCCATGGGCATTCGATACAGCTTGTTGTGCATCCCTTCATTGACCAGGGAGTGAAGAGACTTTCCAAAAATATTGGACTCCCAGATCTGTACTGGATTCTCTTCAAACTCTTTGAGCAAATACAAGACCAATTCCTCTGACTGCTGCTCGGAACCCACGATTGGTGTGATCTCCGTGTAGATTTGTGTCTTCATCATATGGATGGATGGAGCAGTCGCTTTCAACCGAATGCCGTATTTTCCACTTTGCTTGAGGATCTGCGGTTCTTCCAGGGACAGCTCTTCCACATCCGGCATAACAATTCCGTACCCTGTCTCCTGGACGTCTTCATAGGCCTGTTCCAGCTTAGAAAATTTTCTTCGAATCGCGGTCATCTCGACCAGCTGAGACATCAGCTCTGTTTCATCTTTGATCTCGATACCGGTCTTTTCCCCCAGGATTTTGTAGAACAGGCTTTGATCGAATTGCAGTACCGCTTTGCCCTGCCCGCTGCCTAGGTCGATGGAATGAATATCCACGCCGGAAACAAATTCACAGGTTTTCAGGTGTTCCATCATGCTTTTGACCTGCGCCATTTTCTGAATGGAGCACCCCGCCTGGACGGTGTCCAAGACACTGGAAAACAGCCAATGATCCGATTCCAGTGCGGCGACCCAGCCCGGAATCTCCAATTCGATCTCTCGGACTGGGAACTGATACAACAGGTTGGCGATCACATCTTTTATATCCTCTTCTGTGATATCCAGACAGTTGACCGGAAGCACTGGGGAGCCGTATTTTTCCGTAAGCCGGTCGGCCAGCGTCTGGGCGGCAGACGAATTCGGGTCTACACAGTTGAGCAGGATCACATAGGGACGGCCAGTTTGTTTGAGTTCATCCACAACCCGCTCCTCTGCCTCTTCGTACTCCTCTCGGGGAATGTCGCTGATGCTGCCATCTGTGGTCACGACCAGACCAATGGTCGAATGCTCAGTAATGACTTTCCGCGTGCCCAATTCTGCTGCCATATTAAAGGGGATCGGCTCCTCATACCAGGGCGTACGGACCATTCGAGGTTGATCTTCTTCAATATACCCAATGGCGCTGGGCACGATATACCCTACGCAGTCGATCATGCGCACAGAGAAGCTGGCCGTACTGTCAATCTGCACCGAAACCGCCTGCTCTGGAATGAATTTGGGCTCTGTGGTCATAATGGTCCTGCCGGCGGAGGACTGGGGCAACTCGTCGACAGCCCGTTCCCGTTGGAGTCCGTCCGGGATATTTGGGATAACCACCGTATCCATAAATTTCTTGATGAAGGTCGATTTCCCCGTTCGGACTGGCCCCACCACGCCGATATAGATCTCACCGCCTGTACGGTTTTGGATGTCCTGGTAGACATTGAATGCTTGCATAAATTTACCTCTCTTCTGTCGTTTCCTTACCGATTCCGGATAAGGATGGGTCGAGCCTCCGAAACAGTGTCTTCGTACAGTTCGTTTTGGGTTTGAAGATCGGATAACAGGGCCCGGTGATTTTTGGCAATATCCCATACCCGTTCGCCGGGAGCAGCATAATACACCAAGATCCGAGAACGCACGGGGCTTTCCGGTGCATTTGGGTCATCCTCCGCAGCGGTGATGTATTTGACCGGAGTCCTTGCGCTTAAAAAAGTACGGACATCGGTCTCTAAGGAGAGCTCGATCGTATTGCGGTCAACGATGCGATACTCCCAAAGATCCGTGTGGGACTGCGTGTCGCTCTTCTTGGCCTGATCGTCATCCAGATCGGATGATGCGGTATAATCGAATGTCTTTTCTGTGAAGAGAAGTCGGCCGTCTACGCCCCGGTAGAGCAGGCACACCGTCACTTTGACCCGATATGTAAGCTTGCCCTTATCACATGAGGATTGCACCGAATCTTGTTCACACCAGATATCCAAGATCTTTTCAAGTCCATCCTCTGACACCGAAAAGGAGCATTTCTTCTTGAGCATCTCGCTGTGGATACCCTCCACCTTCAGGAACGAGCATTGCCCATACCGAAGCGATAGGGGCGTTTTGACAGAGTAGGCATCGTCCACGAGCTGGATCTCGCATGACTGATAGAGACAAACCGTCAGGAAGATCTTGACCAGCACGGAAACGGCAGTATATTCACCCACATCGTCTTCTTTAGGCTGAAGGCTGCATTCCCCGATACAGGCTCTCAGATCGCAAACGCATCCCTCCTGGGTGCCCACACAGTCGATCGTCTGTGAAAAATCCAAGGAGGCACTCATGCGTTCTACAGTGTTGGCGTCCTCGGAAGCGAGATAGACAAAGGTCACATCGGCGGAACCGCTGAGGGTGAGGGATCCGTCATTCAGTTTACAATCTCCCACACGGCAGCAGGCATTTTTTCGTAGGATGGTCTCGATCGGAGGTTTTCCGTTTTTTAACGGAACGGTATCCTCCACGGTGAACTGATGACTCACCGCGTTGATCGCTTTGGAGACCTGATAGGTACTCTTCAGCTTTTCAACCGTCTCCTCTTCGATATCCCCTGTGATGAGCTCCTGTCGCTGTGCAATCACATTGGCACGGATGGACACAGAGGCATGCAGGTCGATCCGACGAGCGCTGACTGCGCGGCAGATGACATGCTCCATGCTGGCACGGACCCAGGCCACCGCCAGTTCCTGTGTCGCTTTGAGTTTCACGGTCGCAGAAAACTCCTTGGTGAAGTCTGCACAGCGGAGGCGATCCCCTTTCATATCCAAATACAAGACCCGGACATCGCAAATCCCTTCGCAACTGAGGACTCCGTCTGCAACGACATAGGAGGAGACTTCCGGGGTGATCTGACATTTGAGCAGCTTTTGAATATCCGGGCAATAGTCCGGAAGGTTATATTCCGTGTCGATGGGTGCTTCAAAAACGCCATCATAGACCGGGTCGAAGCAGTCATAGGGCGTTGATTTGATTTTTGCCTGCATACAGCGATCCTCTCCTTTTGGTTTCTTACCGTATATGTATTGGGTGGGTCCCTGAAATATGCGAAAAAAAGACGCTGCAGAGAAACCGGCGATCTGGTAAGGCAGTTATCCCCGAAAAATGGGAAGGTACAGTCTTTGGCCTGCGCCTTCCCGCGAATCGGTAGTTCCTTTATTTGCTGCGGGCATCCTTTTCGAATTTGAGTGCTCTCTTCGTTGCATTCGTCATCATTTTCCCGACGAACAGGGGATGCCGGTATGAAAACTTCATTTGAATTGCCTGACTTGCAGAGGGACAAATCACAAACTTTTTTGACCCAATATGATCGGCTAATCCATATCCCACTGTTTTTGCATCTGCTTTCAATTCTTTTGGAACTGGAATCCCAGAAGCGGATTTTGTATTGGTCAATGGCGGATGGAACAAGTGAAAAGAGATCCCATATTCTTCATTTTCGATTTGCAGACATTTTGCCAAGGATTCCAGCGCTCCTTTTGAAGCAGCATACGGAGATATATTTGCAAACCCGGTGACCCCAACCCCCGAACTTGTCAAAAGAATACGCCCCTTTTTTGCTTGTCGCATATGGGGAAGAACTGTCTTTACTAATCTCAACGCACCAAAAAAATTAACGTCCATGACGTCTTGATATACGTCATATCCCGTATCATGCTCACTTTCAAAGGTGCATAAGCAGGCATTGTGTATGGCAATATCGATCTCTCCAAATTGATCGATTGCTTGATGCACGCCGCGCTCAATACTCTGAAGGTCTCGTGCATCAGCAACGATTGGCAGAACTTGTGCAGGGTATTTTTCTTTCAGGATCTCCACCGCATGGGTCTCAAGGTCCAATACCGTTACTGTATTGCCCAAAGCCAGCAATCTTTCTACAAGATAATAGCCAATTCCTTGATTCGCTCCGACAATGAGTATATTTGCCATATTATTTGTCCTCCGTTTCATCCTTAAATGGCTCTCCTTTGATTCCTTGCAGCAAACCTAAAAATACCTCTGACATCATGTTTTCAATTCTCTCAGCCGTAAAAGAACACATGTTCGTCGCACAAAGAACGGCAATCCCGTGTGCATAGATCCATAAATGGCGGTAAAGGTTTTCAGCATCTTTCACGTCAAGTCCGTATCCGCTCTGAACAGACTGCAATATTTGCCCATAGCTTTCATCGATGATCGGGAGAATCCCCGCAACAGACGGCTTCTGGGGCTGTTCGGACATAAAGAGTAATTGAAATAGTTTTGGCTCTTGGATCGCAAATTGGATATATTGCGTGCCAACGCCCTGAAATGCCACTTTTTGATGCAGGCCGACTTGAATATATTCGGCATAGAGAGCCTTCGCTGCCTTGAGCACTTCTGCATGTACTTCCTCCATATTTTCAAACACGGTGAAAATCGGCTTCGGTGACGATCCCAGCTTTGTTCCAAGGGACCTTGCCGTGAACGCGTCGATCCCTTCTGCTCGTGTTAAATCCAAAGCGGTTTTGGTGATTTCTTCTCTCGTGAATTTGCATTTTGGCGGCATGAGATATCCTCCTGTAATTAGAAACTATCGTTTCGCAACGCATGTTTCTGATTATAACGGGTCAAATTGGAAAAGTCAAGAGAAAAAGAGGTTTCCGCATAGAGAGTGTGAGATTTGAAGTTTGGCATAAAAAGAAGGCAGTATAGAAAGCATACTGCTTTCTTGTACTGCCTGTTCCCTTTACTTATGCCTGTTTCGCTGCAATTGAATGATGGTTTGAATTCACTGCCCTATGTGGTGTTTGCAACTCTGCAAACGCCGGTTTTTAAGTATGGTGATCTATTCCTGTCCCTGGTCTGTTCCTTTTTTGATCCCGTAGATCCTTCTCAGAAAAAAACCCACAATGCCGGTCCGTTTTTCCACCACGACTACCTTCATCCAAATCCCTCCGATTCAGTGACGCAGCAAGGAGATGCCCAAAGCTACCATGATCAATGCAGAAAGGAACAAAGTCAAACCCGGTGGACTCACGCAGGACAAGGTCATGCCCAAACCAAAACACACGGCGTACATACACCGGTTTCTAGGATCTTTAAGAGGGCCTGCCTTGCAGTAGTTCCCATGCATCCAATCATCTCCGTCTTTGCCAGCCACTGTATTTCCGTTCAGTACAGTATATACGGAGTTTGAATTTTTGTTACGGCTGATAGACAACCACCAGTGCCGTCCCCTCGTGGACACGCACCTGTGCCTCTTCTGCGACTACAGAATTACTGACCCCCATGAGGAGACCACCTGTAGAGAGATTCTGTCGGGTCAAAGGATATTTCAGGCCCACGTATGACACATTACACATGGGGACACCGTAGGGAAAGACGGAAACCGTTGCACCCCGCACGCCGTTCATGCGCAGACGACCGTCGTGGAGCAGAAAAAGCTTTGTATGTTCGTCTGCCAGAACCGCACTGCCTCCATGGAGACGGATGTATTGGAGCACTTCCAAATTGGCGAAAGAGTGATCCAAACGCTTTCCACCCAAACACCCCACCAGTACAAAGACCCGAAACCCGCGAGCGATCCCGCGCATCGCAGCGTACATGGTATCGGTGACATCCTTTTCCACCGGAAGAGAAACACACCGAACCCCTTCCAGCGGCGGATCGCCTGCGGAATCAAAATCTCCAACGATCAGGTCCGGAGTGATCCCGAACCGAGCGGCGGTCTGGTAGCCAGCGTCTGCGCAGATCACAAAAAAGTCCGCAGGGTCGTACTCCTCAAAAACAGCGCTACTCTCGATAGGCGCCGCACCGATGATCATGCATTTCTGCTCTTTACTTGCCATTGAGGCACTTCCTTTATCTCGTTATACAGTTTTGTGTAGCTCTCATGGCGAGATCGGGCGATCTCGCCGCGTTCCAGCGCCTGCAGCACCGCACAGCCCTTTTCAGTCGTGTGAGAACACGACGAGAACTGACATTGGCCCAGATACGGCGCAAACTCGCGAAAACTGTGCATCAGTGTATCCAGATCTGTCAGCCGGTATCGCTCGATGTCGAAAGTGGAAAATCCCGGGGTATCCGCCACATAGGCGTTCTCCCCGATGGGAAGCAGCTCCACCTGACGCGTTGTGTGTCTCCCTCGGCCCAGCTTGCGGCTGACCTCCCCCACCTTTAAGGAAAAATCCGGGAAGAGGGCATTGATCAGGCTGGACTTTCCCACACCGGAATTTCCAGTAAAGGCCGAGATTCCCCCCGCGCTCAACAGGGAACGAACGGCATCCAGCCCCTGACCAGTCTTGGAAGACACCTGGATGCAGGGGATCCCGGCCAGGTCGTATGCTGCCTTCAAAGAGACCCCGCTTTCCAAATCGCTCTTGCTCAATAGCACAATGGGCTCGATCCCCTGAGCTTCTGTTACAGCAATGGTTTTATCGATCACCAACGGCTCGGGAAAGGGATCCTGCACCGATGCGACCACAAACAGGCGGTCCAGATTGGCCAGCGGGGGCCGTTCCAGATGATTTCTTCGCGAAAAGACTTCCTCCACAGCTCCAGTCAGATCCGGGTCCCCGGAAATGCGTACACGGTCCCCTGCGCAGGGGGAAATGCCAGCTTTGCGAAACTTTCCACGCGCGATACACTGATAGGTGCCCTCGTCGGTTTCAACGAAATAGAAGCCGCCTACACATTTTAAGATCAGTCCGGACAGTTCCATAGATTGTTGCTCATCCGACCGGCTCATAGGGATCTGTGTCTTCGTCGCCTGAACCTTCCGAACCGTTGTCCCCTTCTCCGACGTCTCCGGAATCGCCGTCATCTCCTCCGCCATTGTCTACGTTGTTGTCCTCAGGCGGCGTATAGGTATAAATAGCCCCGGGATCAACAGAGGCAGCGTCGTAGTCGAATTTGACCTCCACATACATTTGGCCATCCAGCTCTACCACGACCGCATCGCTGCCGGAAGACCCGCTGAATTCCAATGCATAGACGCTGTTATAGATAGGGTTCACCGTGTTTTCTTCGACCAGAGTCCCGTTGCGGTAAACGCTCAGGCGGATATCGCGATCCACGCCGACCGGCAGCGGCACCGAATAACTCAGCTGCTTCACAGCACCTTTACCGGAACTGACGACGATGTCCACCGTAGACCCCTCGGAAACCGTGCTCCCCGAAGCCGGATTGGTGGAAAGGACCGTGTCTTTCGGCTGAGTGCTGTTGTCATCGTAGGTGATGCCGCCGACCTGGAGCTTGGCGTCCTCTAAGGCAGCCGTCACATCATAGACGAGCTTTCCGACCAGATTGTTTGGAACCTGGACCTTTTGCTGGGCAGGGCCTTTGCTCACTTTCAACGTAACGACCGTTCCTTCATCCACCATCGTTTTGGGAGCGGGATCGGTGGTGACGACCTTGCCCACTTCGATCTCATCATCCGCAACATTTTCAGACCGGCAGTTCAGGTTGTAGCTTTTGAGGACATCGATCGCATCCGCCTGAGAATAGTTGGCAAGATCCGGCACTTCGACCTGAAGGATGGTCCCGTTGATGGTCAGTTCCACCTCGCGGCCCTTTTTCACCATGATCCCCGCTTTGGGGTTCTGGCGCAGGATCTCTCCGGATGCCTTGTCCGGATCATTCCCTTCTGTGGTCTTGAAAACAAAATTTTCCGTGTACTCGGGGTTGGCCAAAAGATCCTGATAGAGCATCCCTTCCAGCTGAGGCATCTCGATGGGTTCATCTACCGGACGGGTGGTCAACTTCTCCCAGTTGTTTACGAGCCACACACCGCCCACCGCCAGCAGAACGATGATGATCGCCGCAACGATCCCTTTGACGACCATGGCGCCTTTGGCGCTGCGCCGAGAACGGACCAACTCCTCCTCGTATTCATAGCTGTCGTCGTATTCTTCCCGGGCATACCGATTTCCCGAACGGCCTTGGGCATAGCGCTCGTTGCGGGACCGGTCGTAGGGAATGGATGCAGACGCATCGTAGCGGAAGATCGTGTTGGGGTCCCGGCGAAACCGCTCCAAGTCGTCCAGCATCTCCCCCGCCGACTGGAACCGGTCGATGGGATTTTTCTCCATAGCGTGCATCGTGATCTGTTCCAGGCCGCGGGGCACGCTGGGATTGATCTCCCGGGGCATGACCGGGTTGGCCTGCAGCTGCATCAGCGCAACCGAGACTGCATTGTCCGCCTCGAAGGGGAGCTTGCCAGTGATCATCTCATACAGCATGACGCCCAGCGAATAAATGTCCACTTTATCGGTGATATAGTCTCCCCGGGCCTGCTCCGGGGCGATGTAATGCACAGAACCGATGGCCTTATCGGTCATGGTCTGGGTCTCGCTCTGCAGGAAACGGGCAATGCCAAAATCACCCACCTTGACCACGCCGTTTTGTAAAAGAAGAATATTCTGGGGCTTGATGTCCCGGTGAATGATCCCCTTACTGTGAGCATGCTCCAGAGCCCGAAGGATCTGCACGGTAAAGTGGACCGCCTCATTCCATCGAATGGCGCCTTCCTGCTCAATATACTCTTTCAGGGTGATGCCGTCCACAAACTCCATCACAATGTACTGGATGCGGTCCCCGAAGCTGACATCAAAGACCTCTACGATATTGGGATGAGACAGCAGGGTGATGGCCTTTGCCTCATTGCGGAACCTGCGGAGGAAGTCGCTGTTATTGGAGAATTCTTCTTTTAGGATCTTAATGGCCACCCACCGGCCCTCGATCCGATCGTACGCCTTATACACATAGGCCATACCGCCTACGCCGATCAGCTGGTGGATCTCATAGCGCCCGTCTAAGCGCTTTCCCACATATTTATCGTCCATTTCTCGTAACCACCTTTCACCGGGACCTCTTCTTTATCGGTTCGCCATGACTGCTACGGTAATATTATCCGAACCGCCGCTCCGATTGGCAAAATCCACCAACAGCTGAGAAAGCAGTTTTTCATCTTCCCCATATCGGAGAATGTGCTCCATGATCAAATCTTCTTCGACGTAGGCGGTCAGCCCATCGGTACATGCGATGGCGAGATCGCCGGGAGAAAAATCAAAGCACGAATAGTCGCACTGTACTTCCTCATGGACCCCCAGGACGCGCGTTACGATGTTCCGCTGCGGGTGAAAGCGAGCCTGCTCTGGGGTGATCTGGCCAAAGTTGACCAAGTCCTGAACAAAAGAGTGATCTACGGTAATTTGAGCAAGGCCTCTTTCGCTTTTGAGGTATGCACGGCTGTCACCTACATGTGCAACGTGCAGATATCCGTCATGTCCCACCAGGACCACCACTGTAGTCCCCATGCCGTGGAGCTCCTCATGGGCCTGGCCTTCGGCGAAGACCGCCGAATTTCCTTTTCCAACCGCATTGAGGATAAGCGCACGGATATCCTGTCGCTCCATTTTCGGCGAAAAACCAGCGGTCAGCGTCTCTGCAATGGTCTTTACGGCAACGGCGCTGGCGATTTCTCCGCCATTGGCGCCGCCCATGCCGTCGCACACAACCGCCCATGCGCTGCCGTTCGAGAAGACCCCGCAGCGGCAGTCGTCCTGGTTGCTGGTGCGTACCTGACCGATATCGGTGGCAAATTCAACTCTCATAATTCGTTCCCTCCTTCATGCCTGCGCCTGAGCTGTCCGCAGGAGGCTTCAATATCCGATCCCAACGTCCGCCGTACCGTACAGGCGATCCCACGGGAAGAAAGGATCTCTACAAATCTATGTTGTCGGGCCACTTCGCTTTTGTGATAGGACGTGCCCTCCACGGCATTGACCGGGATCAGATTGACATGGGCCAGCATTCCCTTCAACCGAGACGCCAGCTCTCTGGCACAATCGTCCGAATCGTTTACCCCGCGGATCAACGCATACTCAAAGGAAATGCGGCGTCCGGTGACCTGGGCGTAGTGGCGGCATGCCCGGATCAGGGATTCGATATTCCATCGACGATTCACCGGCATCGTTCGATCGCGGATCTCATCGTTGGGCGCGTGCAGCGAAACAGAAAGGGTCAGCTGCAGCTTTTTTTCACTCAGATCATAGATCTTGTCCACCAATCCACAGGTGGAGAGAGAAATATGCCGCATCCCGATATTCATGCCATCCGGGTGGCTGACCAGATCCAGAAAACGAAGGACGTTTTCGTAATTGTCCAACGGTTCGCCCATCCCCATGAGCACCACATTCGACACGGTCTTGCCCGAATCCAACTGGGCGGCCTGGATCTGAGACAGGATCTCTGACGCTGTCAGATTGCGAGAGAAACCGCTGCGGCCGGTGGCGCAGAAGTCACATCCCATTTTACACCCAACTTGGGTAGAAATGCAAATAGAAATTCCGTGACGGTACTCCATCAGCACGGATTCCACCATTTCCCCATCCAACAGTCGAAAGAGATATTTGATCGTTCCGTCCCGAGAGACCCGTTTGACCTCCACTTCGGCAGACCGGATCTCAAATTGTTCGGAGAGCAAGGCGCGCAAGTCTTTGGGAAGATCCGACATTTCTTCAAAATGAGCTGCACCTCTGGAAAGCCACCGAAACACCTGCTTTGCCCGATATCTGGGCAGCGACAGCTGTTCAAATGCCTGAGCCAGTTCCTCCGGGAGCAGGGATTTGATATCTGTTTTTGCAGGTGAGATGACCTCCATGAAAACACTCACTTCCGAATAAATACAGCGGCAAAGAAACCGTCAGACCCTCCCGAGAAGGGAAACAGCGTCAGCTGATGCTCCGGCTCCGGCAATACGCGCTGGATACCAGGGAGCACAATGGGATACGGTGCAAACGAACGGTTTTCGGATAGAAAACGATCAGCCACCTGCCCGTTTTCAGCAGGGTTCAACGTACAGGTGGAATAGACGAGGATCCCACCCGGCTTGAGAGCCTCCGCAGCATTTGTTAAAATCGCATACTGGAGCACGGGCAATTCCTGTGCCTGGGAAATGGGCCTGTACCGGATCTCCGGCTTGCGACGGATGACACCAAAGCCGGAACAGGGAACATCACACAGAACACGGTCAAAGCTTTGTGCTTCAAACAACGATTGGGTGGCATCTCCCTGCCGCGCAAGGATACAGGACAGCTGCAGCCGCTGAGCACCCGACTCGATCAGCCTGACCCGTCCCAGGTTGAGGTCCATCGCTTCGATCTCGCCTTGATCTTCCATCATCTGGGCCAGCGTAAAGGTTTTTCCTCCGGGAGCTGCACAACAGTCCAAGAGACGTTGGCCGCGCTGCGGCGCGACGATGGCGCAAACCAACTGCGCGGAAAGGTCTTCCACATGAAACAGACCTGTCTCAAAAGCAGGCAGGATCGCCGGAGAACCGCGATATTCCAGCCGGGCAGCTCCGGGTGGAAAATCAAGCGGGAGAAGAGAAGCATCATAAGGTGTCAGCTCGTTTTGAAGCCTATCCGCATCGGTCCGCAGGGTATTCATCCGGACAAAGGTCTCAGGCAGGTCCTGAAACGATTCCAACAGTCGATGGGTCAGGTCCCTGCCATATGCGTCAATCCAAAGGGAAATGAGCGGTTCGGGAACGGAATACCGTAAACTCCACGCTTCCACGGTATCCCCCTGGGGGAGCAAAAGAGAATATTTTTCGCGGGCAAGATTTCTCAAAACGCCGTTGACAAATCCCGCAAATGGACGTTTGCCAAATTGTTTCAGGATCTTGACGGTCTCGTTGACGGCAGCAGAATCGGGAACACGATCCAGAAACAGGATCTGATATGCTCCGCAGCGCAGGGACATGCGAACGGTATCGTCCAACTTTTTCTGGGGAGATTTCAAGTATAGCCCAAGGAAATGATCCAACGTCAGCTGTTTCTCCAGTACCCCGTAAAACAAAACAGACGCCAAAGCCGCCTCTCGACTGTCCAGGTGAACTGCCCGAAGATGCTTGTCAAGGATGAGATTGGAATAGCCATCGTTGTTTTTCATGTCCAACAGCGCAGCCAGCGCAACACTGCGTCCATTGCGACCGATTCGGTCATTTCTTTCGGTGGGACTCATGTGAAGTGCTCCCCATCCACCAACGGGTGGCCCCGCAGATATTCTTTTGCAGTCATTCGACGGCCTCCATCCAACTGGACCTGACAAAGCTGCAAAGCGCCGTCTCCGCAATAGACAACCAGCTCTCCGTTTCTTTCCTCCAAAAGGCCAGGGTCACCTGTTCCTGCCAGAACGCGGGAATCAAACAGCCGCAACCGGTTTCCCTGACGATATGCCACCGCACAGGGCCAGGGATCCAGACCGCGGATGCGATCATGCAGTGTCTTGGCGGGCAGAGACCAGTCCAGGTGAGACATTTCCTTTTTTAACATGGGCGCATGAGTGGCTAAGGCATCATTTTGCGGAGTCGCTGTCAAAGTCCCCATTTCAAGGCCCCGCAGCGTCTCGATCAGCAAGTCGGCACCCAATAGCTTGAGTCGGTCAAAAAGCTCGCCGGCCGTCTCCTCGGGGTCCACAGGGGTTTGGGCGGTCAGGAAAATATCCCCTGTGTCCAGGCCTTTGGCCATGCGCATGGTGGTGACCCCGGCAATGGGTTCTCCATTGAGAATGGTCCACTGGATCGGCGCTGCACCGCGATATTTAGGGAGAAGGGAACCGTGCACGTTCACGCAGCCATATGGCGGAATCGTTAGGACCTCTTCCGGGAGGATCTTCCCGTAGGCAGCTACCACGATCACATCAGGTGCAAGGGCACGAATGGTATCAAGGATTTGTTCGTCCCTGAACGAGCCCGGCTGGAAAACCGGGATCTTCTTTTCCAAAGCAAACGCTTTCACCGGAGAAACCTGCAGCTTGTGGCCACGGCCCTGGGGTTTATCGGCCTGTGTGAACACCGCACAGACATCATAACCATGTTCCACCAGTTTGCTCAGGGAAGGGACCGCAAAATCCGGCGTACCCATAAAAATCACACGCAAATCAGTTTTTCTCCCCTCTCTGGTTTTTGGCTTCATTCTCTGCCTGGAGCTCTTCAGTTGTCATCATACGCGTGGCGTGGGCAGTGAATAGGACCCCATGGAGATGGTCGATCTCATGGCACAGTGCCCGCGCACAAAGCTCTTCTCCGGTAAATTTAAAATGCTTCCCATGGCGGTCCTGCGCACGCACAGTCACCTTCATGGGACGGGTGACCATCCCCCACATATCCGGGTACGATAAGCAGCCCTCCGCACCGGTCTGCTCACCGGAGGTCTTGAGGATCTCTGGGTTGATCAGTTCCACGGGTCCCTCTCCAACGTCGATCACACAGATCTGCCGGAGAACGCCGACTTGCGGAGCTGCCAAGCCAGCCCCTTCCGCCTTAGCCAAGGTCTCCTTCATGTCATCCAGGAGCTGCCACAGTCGTTCGTCAAAGACTTCTACCTTTCGGCATTCCTTTTCCAAAACGGCATCTCCAAACGGTACGATATTGCGAACTGCCATGTTCTCTCTTCCTTCCTCAAAGGATTCGGTACGGATTGGGATCCGCGTAGACGGTCACGTTCCGGAAATCCCGAACCGTGGCAAAAGATTTCAACAGTCCTGCGATCATCTGCCGCAGGGACGGAGAATTTTTACATTTAACGATGAGTTTATACCGAAATTTCCCGGCAACGCGGGCAACAGCTGCAGCGGTTGGTTTCAGCACCCGCAGCGGCAAGGTGGAATATTCCTGGCTGGCCAGCTCTCCCAGCATACGCAGAAAACAATTTGCAGCATCCCGCACCTGACCTTCCCGCTCTCCAACGAACCCGAAGATCAGCAGATCTACAAAAGGCGGATACAAAAGGGCCTGCCGATAGGCGATCTCCTCTTCATAAAACGAGAGATAATCCTGACGGGCCGCAAAACCAAGGATGGGACTTTCCGGTGCATAGGTCTGGATCACGGCTTGCCCGTGAAACTTACCTCTTCCTGCCCTGCCCACGACTTGATCCAACAGGTCAAAAGTCCGTTCTCCAGCCCGAAAATCATCGGCATAGAGAGACTGATCGGCAGAAAGGACACCCACCAGGGTGACATTTTCAAAATCGAGGCCCTTTGCCACCATCTGCGTACCCACCATGACATCATACTCTCCGCGAGCAAACTGATCCAATTTGTTCTCCAAGGCATACCGTGCCGCAACAGAGTCTGTATCCACACGCAGGATCCGAGCATTGGGCAACAGCTCAGCCAATTGTTCCTCGGCACGCTGCGTTCCCAAGCCGCGAAACGTCACTGCATCTTCGCCGCACGAGGGACACCGGATCGAAAAAGGAACGGAATAGCCGCAGTAGTGGCACATCAGCCTGCCATTGGCACGATGATAAGTCAGGGAAATGCTGCAATGGGGGCAGGTGACCACCTCGTGGCAAGAATTGCACGTTGCAAATGTATGATATCCCCGACGGTTCAGCAAGATGATAGACTGCCTTCCCGCCTGGAAATGATCGACCAACGCCTTCGCCAAGGTGTCTCCGATTGCGAAATGGTCGCCGGGAACACCGTCCTGGTTCATGTCGACCAGCTGCACATCGGGCATTTGGGCGTTGCCGTACCGAGAAGGCAGAACATGCAGCCCAAACTTGCCCAAATGGGCCATACGGAAAGTATCGACGGAAGGGGTGGCAGAGCATAGCAGACAAAACCCATCCGATTGTGCACAGCGTTTCCGAGCGACCTCCCGCGCGTCGTATCTAGGGCTGGATTCTGACTTATAAGTGTGTTCCTGCTCCTCGTCGATGACGATCAGCCCCAGATCTTGCACCGGCGCAAAAACCGCCGACCGGGTGCCGATAACGATATCCGCTTCTCCCCTGCGCAGCCGTTTCCACTCATCCATGCGCTCTCCCAGAGAAAGCCCACTGTGCAGGACTGCGATTTCTCTGCCAAAAGCACGTTGAAACCTGCGGATCGCTTGTGCAGTCAGAGAAATCTCAGGGACCAGGACGATCACGCCTTTGCCCAAGGATCGCACGTATTCAATCAATTTGATAAAGACGGAGGTTTTTCCACTGCCGGTGACGCCGTAGAGCAAAGAAGTGCGGCGTGTTCCACTGTCATACTCCGCTTTGATGGACTCGAAAATCTGCTGCTGTTCCGAAGAGAGCACAGAAAAAGTAGGCGCTTCCGCAGAACTGTCCGGCAATTCTGGCCGACGGTATACCTGATATTCAAAGATCTCCGCCGCACCCTTCGCCTGAAGGGCTCGGATCACAGAAGGAGAGGCACCGGTAAAGTAGCGCAGTTCCTTTTCTGACACTTCTCCAATGTCCAACAAAGTCTGATAGACATCCCTCTGCCGCGGGGTCAACGGCCCGGCAAAGTCCAAAATGGGATGGATCATCTTGGAGACTGCATCCTGGACGCGACTGGTGGCCACATTGACCTTGTGAACGATGTTTTTTTCGATCAGTTGCTGAAAATCAGGAGACTCGTCTGTAAGCCCCAGCGTACTGGCGATCCGTTCTCGGGTCATGGCCTTCCCCGCTCGACGCAGCAAGAGGATCAGCTGCCATTGAAGATCGGTGTAACTTTCCCGATCAAAATCTGTAAACTCCGGATCGAGCAGATAACTGTCCTGCAGACGCAGCTGCAATCCCGCAGGAATCATCAGTTTGACGGCTTCAAACAGTGTGCAGTAACAGCGGTCCGCTACCCAAACTGCCAAGTCCAACATTTCAGCCGTAAGCAAGGGCTCCAGGTCGAGCACGGAGCGAATCTCCTTGACGTCAGATGTTTCTGCTTCTCGATTCAGGGCAAACACGAGGCCCACGCGGCTGCGGTTCCCGGACCCGAAAGGGACCAGCACTCGAGCTCCCGGACGAATAGAGCTTTGCAGGGCATCCGGCACTGCGTAGGTGAACAGCTTGTCGAAGTGATAGACGGTATTTTCCACCGCTACCCGCGCGAAAAGAGGATCAGCCATCCTCAAAAGAAGTGGGCTCTATGATCTTAAATTTGTTGTCCATAAAATCGTGGACCGCTAAATCGACCGGCTTTTCCACCAGGATGACCCCATCGGCCTCAGCCTTCTCGGCGATCTGCCGAGCACGCTGCGCCACGGCAATGACCAGAGAATAATAACTTCTGTGCGGTGTACGGATCATGTTTTCAGACGGTTTCAGCATCGTTCAACACCCTTTCAACCGATTCAATATTTTTTTCGTATTTCAGTTTTTCCGCTCGAAGAATGGCTTGCACATCCTCTACAGCATCCTCCAAACGGTCATTAAACACGATATAGTCATAGTCTTTTGCGTGGGGGATCTCCTGAATGGCCTTCTTCAGCCGCTTTTGCACAGTTTCCTCGTCTTCGGTACCGCGTCCGTGCAGACGTTTCGATAGCACCTGCATGGATGGAGGCAGGATAAACACCGAAACACATTCCGGCACCTTCGCTTTGATCTGAGATCCTCCCTGCACCTCGATCTCCAAAACGACATCATAGCCTTGCGCAGTCCAGTCCTCCACCGGTCCCCGTGGTGTTCCATAGTAATTCCCCAAATACTGCGTGTATTCCAGCATCTTCCCTTCGCGGATCATGTCTTCGAACTGTTCTCTGGTGACGAAATAGTAGTCCACTCCGTCCACTTCGCCGGGCCGTGGGGCCCGGGTGGTTGCAGAAACCGAAAACCTCATATTCTCGTTTCTGGCAAACAGCTCTTTGAGGATCGTACCTTTGCCTCCCCCGGAAGGCGCTGAAATCACCACCAACAATCCTTTATTCACGGGAGTCATCCTCCTCGTTGAACCTGCCGGCTACAGTCTCGGGAGTGACGGCGGAAAGAACGACACTTCCCCCGTCCATAATGATCACCGTCTTTGTCCGGCGACCAAACGTGGCGTCGATCAACGTGCCGGATTCCTTTGCCACCTGCACGATCCGCTTGATGGGCGCCGATTCTGGGCTTACAACAGCGACTACCTTTTCGGCAGACACCATGCTGCCGTAGCCGATATTGATCAGTTTCATTCCCGTATTTCCCCTTTATTCCAAGTTCTGGACTTGTTCCCGGATCTTCTCAATCTCAGACTTCATATCGACTACCAGATAGGCTATATCTGTGTTTTGCGACTTCGAACCGATGGTATTCGTTTCCCGGTTCATCTCCTGCACCAAAAAGTCGATCTTCCTGCCCACAGGCCCATCCTCCTCTGCAAGACTCCGGAGCTGTTTGATATGGCTGCGCAGGCGAACGGTCTCCTCGTCTACGGCAACATGATCGGCAAAGATCGCTACTTCCGTGAGCAGGCGCTGTTCATCAAAACGATTTTCTCCAACGAGTTCTTCAATCTTTTCTTTTAACCGCTCCCGATAGGCACGAACCGTTTCGGGAGCGCGAAGTTCCACTTGGCTGACCAATTCTTCCAACCGGTCTGCTTTCTCTAAAAGGTCTAAAAACAGCCGATGGCCTTCTGTTTCCCGCATGGCAAGAAACGCATCCAGAGCAGGGGTGCCAGCCTGAAGAACTGCCTGCCATATGGTCTCTTCGTCCTCTGGCGTTTTCTGAACGGTAAAAATATCGGAGAAACGGGTCAACTGTGTGAGACTCACTGCGTCAGCCAGTTGATAAGTGCTTTGCAGTTCGCGTAAAGCGGCAATATACCCATCGGCCAATCCGTGATTGATCTGGACCTCCACATTGTCGGCATCCAACGTCTCCATCTGCAGGAAAACGTCCACTTTTCCACGAGCGACCTTGGACTGAATGAAGCTTTTCAGCTTGTCCTCCAGGAAGAGGCAGTTGCGAGGCAGCCGGGAACTGAATTCAAAAAACTTATGATTGACAGACTTGATCTCAAATACGATATGCCGACCATTGGACGTTATCTCGCCACGGCCATACCCGGTCATGCTTTTAAGCATCTCAATCCTCTCCTGATGAAAAAGGTCAAACTCTACCAAATAATTATTTTACCATCTTCCAGGGATATTTGCAACCTTTATTCACCGAATTTACAGAATCTTAATGAAAAAGGCGGCCGAAGCCGCCGGAATACTCAGCTGTAATGGACGATGGTGCTCATGGGCGTGTGAGCATATCCTTCTTCCTGCAGGAACCCCCTGCATTTCAAAAAGTCAAAAAAATCCGGAAACGATGTGACGATCTCATCTGCTCCGTTGTTCTCTCCATAGGAAGCGGCAGAACGCAGCAGTGTGTCCAAAAGGAAGGTCTGCTCCATATTGGGCTTGATGGCTTCCTGCCATTCTGGAACACAAAAATGATGGATACGCAGAATGTTTTCACAGAGCTCAACGGCCACCCAGCCCATGAGATCCTCTCCGTCCTTCATTTGAAGAATGCGGGCGTTCTCCCCCGTTTTGTGGACGGTGGACAGCAGTTTCTTTTCCTCTTCTCTGTTTTGCATGGGCAAGATGGAGATCATTGTGTTTTCCCCTTTCCGGTTTAGATAAAGCTTTCAGACCCGCCAATTCTTGATTTGTCAGCGCCCGGTACTTCCCGGGCGCCAACATCCCCAACCGCACCGGACCCACTGCCGTGCGTTTGAGTCTGGCAACTTCCAGTCCCAATGCCGCACATATTTTGCGGATCTCGCGATTACGGCCCTCTGACAAGATCATCTCGACGACTACACGACCAGGCTCCTGCGCGAGAACGCGAACCTGAACTGGAGCGGTAACCTTTCCATCGATCTCGACGCCTGCTTCCATTTGAGCCAATTGCTCTTCAGAAATCGAAGGTCGCAGCGTCACCCGGTAGGTCTTGGTCACATTTCCTCCCGGATGGGCAACTGCATTGGCAAAAGCGCCATCGTTCGTCATCAAAAGAAGCCCCTCGGAATCTCTATCCAGGCGACCGACTGGATACACGCGAACACCGATGTCCTGTATCAAGTCAGCGACACAACGACGGTTTTTCTCATCCTCCATGGTTGTCACACATCCTCTGGGCTTGTGAAGAGCAAGGTAGATCCGATCACCGGGAGCAGACAATGCTGTGCCGTCCAAAGCAATTCGGTCAAGTTGGGGATCGGCGCTTTCCCCCAGAAAAACCTTTTGACCGTTGACCGTCACCCTCCCTTGCCGGATCATCTCTTCCACTTTTCTGCGCGAAGCAATACCCCACGCGGACAGGATCTTTTGCACACGTTCTTTTGGCATATGATCAATTCCTTCGATCCGAAAAACCCTATGACTGCTTTTTGTTTTTTGAGAACAGTTTTTCCCAAAAACTGGGTTCCGGTACAAAAACATCGACGGTTTGTTTGGCAACGATGGGTACGTCGTAAACAGGTTTTCCGTTCAGATAAAACTGAACGTATCCAACTTTGTCTCCGTCATGAATGGGTGCATAAAGAAACGGAGGCAAAAAGGTCTGCTGGGTCAACTGGTCCGTGCTTTCCCTTGGCAGAGACACTGTCCCTCCCAGGGCTCCCTGGACGGCAACGGAAGGAGCAACTCCACCGGTCACTGGGATGTTCACCTGAACAGAGCGGCCATCAAAAGAAACGGCAGAGACTTGTGAAAAGCCGTAATCCAACAGGGCTATATGATCGTCCCAGTCATCCGGTGCATTGAATGTGACACAGATCAACGTAACGCCATCCCGTTCAGCTGCCGATACCAAACAACGCCCGGACTTTTTGGTAAAGCCTGTTTTCAACCCAATACAACCCTCATAGAGGCCCAACAGTTTATTATGGTTCGTATATGTGACCTGTTTTTCCGGTGACACAAAATCGACCTGCATAGAGCTGCTGGAGGCAATCGAAACAAACCAAGGATTTTTCAGCGCTTCTCTTGCCAAAAGGGCCATATCATACGCCGTCGAAAAGTGATCCTCGTCATCCAGACCGGAGGGCGTCACAAAATGTGTATCCGCCATTCCGATCCGTACGGCACGTTCGTTCATCTTGTCGGCAAACGCTTCTTGTGTCCCGGAAAGAAACAACGCGGCAGCGTTGGCGGCATCATTACCAGAAGCCAACAACATGCCCTGAGCCAAGGCGGATAAGTGCAGTTGATCCCCAGTCTGCAGCCCCATTGAGGAGCCTTCCACCTGGACCATTTCATTGGTAATATCCACGACAGAATCTCCGCTGGTTTCTGCCGCTTCCAGAGCCAACAGGGCGGTCATGATCTTGGTGGTGCTGGCCATGGAATGATGGAGGTGCGCATCCTTCTCAAAAAGGACAGCCCCTGTATCCGCTGTCATCAAAACAGCACATTCTGCCGAAACGGAAGAGGAAAAATCGGCAGACTGGATGGCCCAGGCCATAGAAGTCATCGTCAAAAAAGAAATGAAAACGGCCGTAATCCGGCGAAACCCCTGTTTCAAACTATCACCCGCCTCAGAGCAATAGTATGAACATTGGCGGCAGGTTATGCGGTCAAACAGGAGTCGACGTATCCAGATCCTGCGGTTCTTCCTCTTTCTTGGCGACCTTGGTGATCAGTGCAGAGAGCTTATCGACGATCTCCGGACCTTTCTCCAAAGCACGGTCAATGGGACCGGAATATGGCTCAATCTGCAGGATCCGCACATTTCCCCTGGAAATAGCCAAGAATGCGATGGGAACGATCGTGATCCCGGCTCCGCTGCCGCCTGCAAACAAACAGGCATTGGACTGGGCTTTAGAGGGCAGATCGGATCCGCCGGAGGCAAAACCATAGCTGACCCGAGACACCGGAATGACCGTGGTCCCATCTGGCGTAGTCACGGGATCGCCCAAGACGGTGTTCACGTCCACCATCTGTTTGATCTTTTCCAACGATGCATCCAGAAGATTGCTGACTTTGTTGTCGCTCATTTTGATTCACCTTTCTTGAGTGAAATAGTTTTATGGTTGGATCCGCCCCGTATGAGCCGCCAAAGCAAGGGGATCCCTCCAAATAAGAGAGGACCCACTTCCCGCAGGACAAACAAAGGGGACATCGAAAGCGTCGCAGTGGCCACAGCCCGGGATTCTGTAGTTCCGTAATCCAAATCGACCGTAACGCCTTTTCGCTTGCAGGGCATCAAAGAGAAGATCCCGCCGCAGAGAGAGTAGACAGCCGCAGAAAGCTGCCCATATTGGATCGCAGCAGCGGCAGCATCCTCCAAACCGCCGATGCACAGATACAAATCGAATTTTTTGAGCCGCAAATGAGAAAGAAGTCGCACGGTAGAAGTCTTTATGAGCCGCAAAGCATCTTCAAGAAGAGAAAGCAAACCGCTGATCCCGTGTCGGTCTTTTAAGCTTTTAAAAGAAAAAGTTGAACCTGCCTGACCTTTTGAAGCTTCCTTCTTTTCCGTCTTTGCGGGCTTTTTGACCTTTGGGGTTGGCTTTGCCGTTCCAGGCATCAGGTTCTTTTTGAAAAACAGATACCGCAATCGAATATTCAGAGATTCTTCATACCTGAAATCGACGCATACCGGGCACAGCAAAAGCAGTAGCAGCACCAAAAGAATACATCCAAACACCAACAAACCGGTCATACCGCCATCCTCCTACAGAGAGAGCTGGCTTCCTTCGGGTGGGAGGTCCTCCGGTTCATCCTCCCGCGGCGGAGGTGGCAAGTCCTGAATAGACCTGAGTTGAAAGCACCGCAGAAAATTATCTGTCGTCCCATAAAGGAGGGGCCTGCCGGGAAGCTCCAGCCGCCCACGTTCCTCTAACAACCCTTTCTGGACGAGGCTGGTAACGACACCGGAACAGTCAACGCCGCGGACCTGTTCCACAAAAGCCTTTGTGACCGGTTGATTATAGGCCACAACCGCCAGTACCTCCAGAGCAGCTTGAGAAAGTGGGACGTTTCGCCGCAGGTCCAGCGCCTCACGCACCGGTCCTATGTAAGCAGGATTGGTGGCAAACTGCGCAGAGTTCTCCAAACGCAGCAGGCGGATCCCTCCTTTCGGGGAATCATACTTCTCCTGGAGTGCATCCAGAAGCTCTTCCACCACATAAGCGCGGATGCCCAAAGCTTGCGCAATGCGTTCCATAGCGATCGGTTCTCCAGCCGCAAAGAGAATGGCTTCTACCTTTCCGATCAATTCTTCTCGATCCAACGCTCTCCCGCCTTTCCGGCCAATTGAAACTCGCTGTTGACCCCCTCGCCTTCCATCCGGATCCGCTGACTTTTGATCAGCTCTAAGACAGCTAGGAATGCCGCAACGCGCTGGGAACGATCTTTCTTAGAAGAGAAAAGCGCCCGAAAAGTCACTCTCCCCTTTTTGCGAAGCAACAGCAAAACAGATACCACTTGGGATGTAACAGAAACGATCTTTCTGGAAACGAGGGCTGAAAAGCTTTCCGGCTTCGGTGGGAGGAGGCTCTTCCCTTTTCCCCATGCAGAAAGCAGCGCCTGCCGCAGTTCCAGTGGGTCATGGGTCCGATGATAGGTCAGATCCATGGGAATCGACTCCGCGCTCCGGACCAGAAGATCGAAAGAAGCACTCTTGGCCAGTGCAGCAGCCGCAGCCTTGCATTGCTGATACTCGATCAGTTCGCCCGTCAGATCTTCCCGTGGGTCTGCTTCTCCCTCCTGCCGCGGCAGTAAAGAAGCACTTTTGATCTGCACCAGGCGCGCAGCCATTTCCAAGAATTCGCTGGCAATATCCATATCGGCTTCCCGCATACGGTCGATCTGCCCCAGATATTGATCCAACAACTGGGCAATGGGAATATCGTAAATATTGAGTTTGTTCTTCGCAATCAGACCCAGCAGCATGTCCAAAGGTCCCTCAAAGACCTCCAGCTTATACTGTAACTTTTCCATGGTCTATATCAATCCGAACAATCGGAAGGGCAGTTCTGCCACAAAGAAAATGGCATTGGCGAAAAGGCTCTGTACGCGATACAAGGGGCCGGACAGAGCCCCCGTAAACATCAAGAAAAACAATAACATCACAAACAGGTTCTGGTACCGATAGTACACATCCAATGCACGGTAACTCAAAAAAGAGGAAAGGATCCGGGAGCCATCCAAGGGTGGCGCGGGGATCAAGTTGAATACCGCCAGCGAGATGTTCACAACGACATAGTAATAGAGCGCACTAAATAGGAAGTTGGTAAAACCATTATAGGGTGCAAAAATCTGGATCACCGTCACCAACAGTGCCCCTACCAACGCAGCCAGCAGATTGGCTGCAGGACCTGCCAAGGCGGTCAGGGCCATATCTCGACGAGGCTTTTTAAAATACCGGGGATCGACCGGGACAGGTTTCGCCCAGCCAAAACCAAACAATAACAGCGCCAAAGCGCCTGCAGTATCCACGCTGGCCAGCGGATTCCAAGTCAAGCGCCCTTCCAGCTTTGCGGTTGGATCGCCCAGCTTGCCGGCAACCCATCCGTGAGCCAACTCATGGAACGGTAAAACGCAGATGATAATGAATAAGATCGATATGACCTGGGCGGCCACCGTCCAGATATTCACCGGCTGACCGGCGATCAAATTGCGAATCACACTAAAAATCATGGGCGCACTCCTTCCTCATAACAGGATTATAAACGATTTCAGGAAAAAACTCAATTCTTTTCAAAAAAAACTTGCTTTTTGTCCGCGGGTCTGTTATAATTCAATCTGTTGCAAACCTAAAGACCGCCTATTTCTAAGGAGGTGCGGATATGGCAAAGTGTGAATTCTGTGGCAAAGACGTTTCCTTCGGCATTCGAGTGTCCCACTCTCACAGGCGTTCGAATCGGACCTGGAAGCCCAATATCAAGCGTGTCAAGGCTATCGTCAACGGTACCCCGAAGCGCGTTTACGCTTGCACCCGGTGCCTGCGTTCTGGGAAAGTTACCCGTGCAGTGTGAGCGCGAAGAGTTGCGAAGCTGGGTAAAGGAATATCATCGGCCATGATAAGTTCGGGGCGGTTCTTTTTGGGAACTGCCCCGTTTATCGTGGATCCAATTCGCTAAAACTATTGCAGAGCGAGAGGCTCTGCTTTTTTTATCCGAAAGGCTTATCCTGCGTCAAAGCATATAGATCTGCCCCATCAAACTGAGTGATCAGCTCCACGGCCTTCTCCTGCGCCGCTTCTGTCAGCTCAAAGAAATCCTGAGTGCTCTCTTCCGCGTTGGGCATTTTCCAAGGCATATGAGAAATGTTGGCATAATCCAATTCTGGGTCCTCTGTCAATGGGACAATATGAGACGAGATGGTGTGAGGCTTGTTTCTTTCGATCCTCTCAAAAAGGCGCATTTTAATCCCTGTCCGGTCGGTGATCAGTGAAAAAACGAGGTGCGTATCCCGGCAGCACTGGATCAGCTCGGCCTCGGAAGCGTCCACACCAAACAGCTGGTGCAAAAGCGGTTGATACAGACGGGCCATTTGTTCCTGTGTTGTTTTTGCATTGGGGAACATGCTCCCCAGGGACAAAGACGAGGAAAGCTGACCTGTCTGATTGCGCAAGTAGATGGCATCTAAAGCTGCTTCGATCTCTCCGTGCATGGTCCCGGGTGTTTGGGGAGGCCGCTGCGACGCCCATTCGACACTGCGCGCATTGATATAGGGATGTGCGATGGAGTCCAATGCGTAATGGCACAAGAATCCCCATACATAAGAACGATACGCGGGTTGTGGATGCTCATGCAGGAGCTGCCGGAAAATCCCAAGGGTCTCGGAGGGTTTGGCACGATGTATTTTCCCTCCGTACGCACTCAAAGAACGGCCTCGCATCCAGGGCAAATAGCGGTGGCAAAAGAAAAAGTCCGGGCCTTGCGCGCCCCAAAGGAATGCGGTCGAATCCACATGATTTTGCTCTGGAAGAGACCGCAAAACATTTTTTGCAAATAAATTGTGAGTGATGCAAGCAGGCATATCAACGCCTCCATTGGATTTACAGTTTTGGCAGCCATGGGAAAGCAGAAAGAAAGTCGCGAGGCCATGGAGAATGAAAGATCCTTCCGTTCAGTTCAGAAAGGGCTTTCGAAAAGACCTGCACACTGGCGCAGTGCAAAGCCTGTCGATTGATAAGGAGGCGCGTTCCTCCATAGAGATCGTCTCCCGCAAGAGGATGGCCCAAGAAAGCCATATGTGCTCTGATTTGATGAGTCCGGCCCGTTTCCAACCGTAAGCGGACCAAAGTATGCCCATTTTGGGAGCAGATGCTTGTCCAATGGGTAACTGCAGGCTCTCCCAAACCGCATTTCCGTTGGATTTTACTGTCCGGGGCCAAACCAATCGGAACGTCTACCCTGCCCGCTCCTTGTATTTCACCCTGGCAAACCGCATAGTAGACCTTCTCCGCACGAATCCCGCAAACCGCGGCCCGATGTTTGCCGACCAAAACAACTCCGGTGGTATCTCGATCCAGGCGGTACAACGAACGAAACAGATGACTTTGACCGGTGTGCACATAGTGCCATGCGATGGCATTGAGCAAACTATCGCCACCGTGCCCCGGAGACGGATGTATGGGCATCTCTGGCGGTTTCTCTACCACCAATAGATCTTCGTCTTCATACAGGACAGGCAACAGCCACGGTTCCGGTTGATACGACATGTCCTCATCCGGAAGGGAAAAAGCGAGCTCTTGACCGGAATGAAGCAAATCCACAGTCCTTGCAGGAAATCCATCCAACAGAATGCCTCCAAGGGTGTTTTTCTGCTGCGTCAGAAAGCCAGTAGAAAGGGCAAGGGCTTTTCGGGCAAACTCCTGCACGGTTCTACCTGCCCAATCAACAGGGACGAAATAACGAAGAACGCGCATCAAGAAGTCCTTTGGGCCAGCTCACGAGCAAGTTGAGCTAAGAAACTCGTATCGTTTTGAAAGTGATTTAAAGCGTCCAATGCATCTCGGGTATATTGGTCCACCAGCTCCTGCGCCTTCTCCACGCCCAGGAGGGTCACATAGTTTCGTTTGTCTCTTGCTTCATCCATGCCGACATTCTTACCCATGGCATGGACATCTCCCAGAACATCCAACAGATCATCCCGAATTTGAAATGCCATTCCCAATCCGCAGGCATACTCCCGAGCGGCAACGAGCTGTTCATCATTGGCTCCGGCCGCCAGGCAACCCATTTGAGCTGCGGCAGAAATCAGCGCGACCGTCTTCCCCATGTCCATTTTTTGCAGTTCGTCCATTCCAACTGGTTTGCCCTCTGTCTGCAAATCAATGCACTGGCCGCCTACCATGCCTGTTTCCCGGGCTCCAGCGTGCTGAGCCAAAGTACGGGCCGCACGGGCAGCAACGGATGGATCCCCGAAGGAAAGTGCAGCCTCGAAGGCAAGCGTCAGTAAGCCGTCCCCAGCCAACAGAGCAATCGCCTCTCCATAGATCTTGTGATTCGTTGGTTTCCCCCGCCGCAAGTCATCATCGTCCATGCAGGGGAGATCGTCATGGATCAAAGAATACGCATGCACCATCTCCACTGCGCAAGCAAACGGCAAGGCATCTGCTGCGTCCCCGCCGCAAAGCGCACAAAAGCCCAGAACAAGCATTGCCCGGATCCGCTTTCCGCCTGCCAAAAGGCTATAAGCCATGGATTCCAGGACCGAGGCGGCAAGACTCACCCGATCTACACGTGGAAGAAATGTGTGTAGGCTGTGTTCGATCATTCCGCGATAGAGCGCTGACTGCTCCTGGAAATTCATAGCGTTTCCTCCACGTGTTCCTCGCCCATCTCCAGAACTTTTTGCTGCGCTTTTTCCAACGTTTCATAACACTGAGAGGATAACTTGACCCCCTCCTCAAACAATTTCATCGCACTTTCCAAAGATTCTTCCCCGCTCTCCAACTTTTCTACAATTATGGAAAGCCGTTCCATCGCCTGCTCAAAGTTCAGTTTGCCCGGCATCTGCTCTGACCTGCCTTTCTACGACTTGTGCTTTTATTCTTCCTTGGGCCAGCTTGATCTGTACCTGTTCACCTACTGTAACCTGTTTTGCTTCCCGCAAAAGTTCACCGGATCCATTCGTCACAACAGCGTATCCTCGCTGCAACACTTTCAGCGGACTCAGCGCATCCATGCGACCGGATAAAAGCCGAAGACGGGCCCTCTCCTGCTGGATCCTCTGAGAATACTCACTGATCAAGCTGCCCGTCATTTGGGCAAGCCGCAGTTGAAAAGCTTCTAAAAATATCTGCGGCTTTGCGAGGACCGATTCCTTCGCAAGCGAATCCAATTGATCTCGAAAGTGGTCCAAGTAGATCTGGATAGCAGAAAAGATACGATTCTCCATGGACACGACGCGCATTTTTTCCGAAATGCCGTCCGGTGTGGTCACCTCTGCAGCAGCACTGGGCGTAGGAGCGCGGAGATCGGCAACAAAATCGCAAAGGGTAAAATCTGTTTCATGTCCTACAGCGGATACGACCGGTACTTCGGAAGCATACACCGCCCGCACCAACTCTTCATCATTAAAAGCCCAGAGATCTTCCGCCGAGCCGCCGCCCCTTCCCAAGATGATCACATCGCATAACTCTTTTTTTCCAAGTTTTCGGACCGCTGCAGTGAGTTTTTCAGGAGCTTCCTCCCCTTGGACGGGGACGGAACAAAATACAATGGTTGCCAACGGCCATCTCCGCCCGGTAACTTGTAAAATATCGCGAATGGCCGCACCAGAGGACGAGGTGATCACTCCGATCCGCTGGGGATATTTGGGAACGGGACGTTTATGAGCGGCATCAAAAAGGCCTTCCTGTGCCAACCGTTCTTTCAACTGCTCGTAGGAAAGGCCCAACGCACCGATCCCATCTGGGAGAATGTCTTCCGCATAGAGCTGATACTGCCCTGCCGGCTCATAGACCGAGATCCGCCCTCGAACCAAAACTTTCAGTCCGTCGTAAGGGACAAATTTGAGATGACGCACTGCCGAAACGAACATCACAACTTTCAGAGAAGCCCCTGAATCCTTCAAGGTAAAATACAAGTGGCCAGACCGTTGATTCCGAGTAAAATTGGAGATCTCCCCGCTGACACAAATGTCGTTCAGCCTTCCGTCTCCCTCCAACAGGGACTTGATAAAAAAGTTGACTTGACTGACTGTCAGCGTAGCAGGTGCCAATGGATTCACTTCCTCATGTTATCTTGCCACAAAATAGGCGCCCTCATAATATCAGACAGCATCCATGCAAACCCGATCAGGTCTCCAAGGGGGGCGCCTCCTGAGCTTTCACCACACTGGCCAGCACACCGTTAATATATGGCGCATCATCCGGTCCGCCATATTTTTTTGCGAGCTCCACCGCCTCGTTGATCGAGACGCCCAGCGGGATATTGTCTTCGTAAAGGATCTCGTACACAGCCAACCGCAGTAATGCGACCGTCACTTTGGAAAGCCGTCCAAAGCTCCAACCGCGGATGTGGGACCGGATGCGTTGGTCGATTTCTTCCATGTGGGTCTGAACGCCCAAAGCGGCTTCCACTGCATACTTCCCTGCCTGGAGATCTCTCGCCTCTCTGCCTGCGTCCAGAATCTCTTCTACCGGCTCACCGCACACTGCATTTTCAAACAGAATGCAGAACGCCTGCTCCCGCATTTCTCTTCTGGTCATTGGGGACTCCTTCCTCAATCCGTACCGTCGAACACAACAAAATGGCTCACTGAATGAATCCAGTGAGCCGGTCAAAAGAGAAGGGTCCTTCTGCTCTTTGAAAGCTCTGTTTACGGATTCATCCGAATCACAGAGCTATTATACCAGTAAACAGGCGCTTTCGCAATAGGAAAAACATCTTCCAGTCCAAAACCAATTCTATTCTTTGCCAATGATCTTAATCTTGTCAGCGCTCAAATTCGTCTGTTCCATCACCACCTCCTGGACAATCAGCGTATCCGTATCTGTCAGTTCACGATCGACCACAACGTTACATTCTCCGTTCGCGATGTACACAACGCTCTCCCGGATCCCTTTGGCTTCCAACAGATTTTCCACATTGGCCTCTTGTAGAATGTTTTGCGCGATCGCCGATGCCTGGTCTACTGCCTGTTTTTTTGCATCCGTATCCCCATCGACCTTCTCCAAGACGTCATCTAACAGTTCGATGGCCTGATCGCGCGCATTCTGCCGGTCCATTCTGGCCTGAGAAAGGCTTGTTCCCGTTTTTTCGGTGGAAGGTCTCAGATCATCTCCCACGGTCTCCACATAGGCATTATTGACCAGCTGAGCCGCTCCCAGCTGACTGGAGGTACCTTCCCCGTCGCCTACCGGCAGTTTTCCGGTCCCCGCGAACTGCCAATTTAAGTACACAGCCGCGCCCAACGCCAATACCAGAGAGGCAAGTACCAATTGTTTTCTCCCGACCTTCATCCTTCATACCTCCGATTTAATTAGTTGATCAAGCTGGGCTCCGTACCGTTACCCACTGTCCATCACGCACACTTTTGTGGAGGAGATTCCCAACCCGACCCGCACGGCAAGATGGAGCTTCTCCTGTACAACCGGGTCGCTGGCATACCGGCTGACGATGACTACCCCCTTGACCTCAGGTTGGATCCGCGTCACGGTCAGGGCGCTTTGTCCACCGTCCGGATCCTTGATGAGCACATGTTCAGATTCTGTTTCCTGCCGGTCCTGCTCCGCTTCCGTATGGCTGTCTGCAGCGTAAACGACTTCCTCCCCCTTTTCTAAAGTGATCATCACTTGCGCCTTGTCATCCCCGGTTATCGCAGAGACGATCCGAACCAATCCGTCTTCCAATTCCTGACGATATACGGACGCCGTGATCAGCTCATCGTCCGGAGTGGAGTCATTGGCTTCCGGGTCTCTCCTACCAGAAAAGTAGAGAAGCCCGATGCCACACAAACCCAGCAGCACCAGCATCTGCATCCCTCGGCCTTTTTTGAACGTATTTTGAATCGCCTGTTTCCACCGGTCAATTTCCATCCAGTTCTACCTCCACTTTCGTATTTCCATCGAACACCCCTTTCAGCAATGCCCGCGCTCTTTCCACATCCGTTTCATAGGGGAATTCCAAATACACTCTGTCCAATACTATGCTTCCCTCGACTCCAATATTTGCACGCACTTGTATTTTTTTCGGTGAAAGGCCCACAGTGGCTAATAGTCCCTGGATCTCCTGTGCAGCTCGCTGTTCTACCGCATCTTGTGTGGCTTCCTGAACATACACTGTCAGCTCCTCGCTGACAGGATCCATCGATGGAACGGAAATGGTCTCTCTCCAGTCAACCGAGAAAAAGCCGGTCACGGTAGACAATAGCAAGACCAACACCGCCAGAGAACGGACGAACCGTACCAGTTGCTCATTGTCGCAAAGCCGCGTAGCCAATTCGAGGATAAGGATCCCTCCGCAGACAGCGACTGCTTCTTTGAAAACGTTCATAGGGCATTGTGAACAGAGATGACCAAAGCCGCACTGACCACTGCAACTACGCCCGTACTCACCAGGATGGCAAGCAGCATGCGCGCCACATTGCCGCAGGCGGCTAAAAATCCGGCTGCCCGGTTCGCTTCGAACAGATCCCCGATGATCTGTCCGACCTGACACACTGCTATCCATAGAGTCGTTTCCAAAACCGCTGGAAGCAGGAGACACAGCGCTGACAGGAGCCCAAAGGCGCCCACCCCAGATTTGACAAGCTCCACGCTGTTTTTTACAGCGGACACAGCATCCCCCAAAGCGGAACCAATGACTGGGACGGCAGAGGCCGCAAGTATTTTTGCCGCCTTACTGGAGGCAACATCGATCCGCGCATTCAGTACAGTTTGCAGGGAAAGGACGCCCGAAAAGACAGATACCGCAACCACCAGGAGCCATTTGGCAGCCCCATAAACTGTGTTTGTCAGTTTTTCCATACGAATGTCGCACACACCTGTTACAAAAGCCATCGCCAGAAGTACATGAAGCAGTGGAAATACCACCGCCGAGCAAAACAACGGGATCCCGTTTCCAGCGGCCAAGGTCATAAAGCTGTACGAACCGCTGACCGTAGGATTTCCACTGGCAGCAAGCAAGGCCGCATAAACCGGAACGGCTGCCACCAGAAATGCGCCTGTGCGCTCTACGACTCGACTGGTAGCATGCATCAGGTCTAACAGGGGCACACCCATCAGAAGGCCGCAGGAGAGGTTCACAGCTAAAGAGGCTGTTTTTTCAACGGATGTTTCGCCCAAGGATGTGCCCATTCGAAACAAGACGATCACAGCTGTGATCGCTGCCAGAGCGCGGACCGGTCCTGTGATTTTCCTGCGCAGCACTTCTATTGCGGCTTGCAGGATGCCCTTTCCATCACCGAGTGACAGCGGCTCACTGCCCTGTACCTGATCGACAAGCTCTTGGGTATTTTCGTCCAATCGGTCGTAAAGGGCAGCTGCGCCGCTTCTTTCCGCCAGATCATATGGAAAATCGGTCTCTGCCGCGTTGGCGGGTATTGCAAAACAAATAGCTGCAAGGACCATCACCATGCACTTCCTGAGTTTCATAAAAGCTCCTATCCGATCCCCTGTGTTATTTTGTCCAGCAACGTGAAGGTCTGCGTGATCAACCCCAGCGACACCGCTAAAATGGCTGCTTTTCCAGCCAGCTCAACTGTAAAACCCAAAGCTCCTTCTCCGGCATCCCTACAGACGGATGCTACAAGGTGAGCGACCAGACCGATCCCTACTGCTTTCAGCACCGTTTCCAGGCAATCTGCTGCCAGATCTTGACTGTCGATGTACCCGCGGAGTTGGTTGACAAGGTCAGTGAGCTCGCCTGAAATGCCCAACAGAATGGCGATACATGCGCCACACCCCGCCAAAACTGCATATTCTTTACTGGAATGGCTGATCAGAGTCACCAGCACTGCCGCACACACCGCACTGATGCAAATCTCAAAAATCTCCATCGTCCTATAACTGGAATACCGATTTGATCGTGCCAAATAAAACGTTGATCTGATCAATGATCATCATCAGGACCACGATCAACCCAGCTAACGTCGTCATCATGGCCTGCTCTTCCCGGCCGGAGCGGATCAAAAGCTGATTGAGTACCGCAACCAATATGCCAATGGCTGCAATTTTGAAGATCAGGTCAACTTCCATGCTCTTTGTTTCCTTTCACTGGATCGCTGTTTACCACACTGCAAGCACCGGTAAAATGCCAAAGAACAGTCCCAAAACGACTGCCAACCGTGCCTGCCTGATTTCTTCACTTCGGGCTGCTTCCAAAGCTTCTTCTGTCATTGCAGCGTAGACGCGTACATGCTGCAACGTTTCTTGAACTCCGCTGGCACCCAGGCCACGGATAAAGGCCCGGTACAGCTTTCGATCGGAAGGAATGGGAAAAAGCTGGTTTCCTGCGTCTACCAAAGCCTTTTGTGGATCGGGATCATGCGATCCGGTCATGGATGCCAGAGCCAGGGCACAGATCCGATTGTCTGCATTCAAATAGATCAGATCCTGAAGGGACATGGACTGATAGGAGATACCGATCTCAAACCCGAGCATCATGCGCCGCAATTCCTGTAAACACCGCGTTCTGCTGCGCAGGCGGTGCATCTGCAGGATGCCACCGGCGAATCCGCAGCCCACCACTAAAACCGCACCCAGAATCCTCTCCATAGCCACTGTTCTCCATTCTTTCGATCCGGTCGATCTCACCTGGATTTTCCCGAGTTCCCAAATAGACCACCGTCTGAAATGAATTGGTCACAAGCAGTTTCCGAAGCAAGGGCCTTTGGTTTCTTGCCCCGTGTCCGTGCAGGGAAGCGATCACCCCTACTCCGCTGAAAACAGATTGCTGCACCGCCGGAAGATCACCCGGAGAAAGCTCATCGCACAGGATAAACTCCGGAGCGAGCATGCGAATGGCAATCTCAAAGGCCTCAGCTTTTGGACAACCACGCAGGATATCCGTACAGGGACCTAAATCAAATGCTCCAGAAAGCTCTCCCCGCTCATCCAGCACAGTGACCCGACCTCCTTGCAGAAACCTGCCTGTAGAGAGGGATATCGCCACGTCCCGCAAAAGTGTCGTCTTTCCGCTGGAAGGCGCCCCAACGATCAGAACACCTCTGGAAAAGTCGATTCCTTCCAGGAAAAGCCTGTCCCCACAGCCCGGGGAACGTCTGGGAATGCGAAAAACCAGTGAAGTCACGTCCCGCATGCTTTTTACCTGTCCATCCTCGACCACGGCCGTTCCGCAAACTCCGATCCGGTACCCATCCGGTGTACAGACATACCCGTGTTTGAGCTCCTGCTCGTGGCTGAAAACGGAATGATCGCACATTGTACTGAGAACAGCATGGAGGGTCTCCCCATCCGTATGCGGCAAATCGTCGGCAAGCGCCCGAGTGACGCTTCCATCTTTCCGCAGAAACAACACCCCTTCCCGGCCGCACAAACACACAGGTTGATCCCGACCCAAATGGATATCGAAGGTCTGTTCCTTGATCGGCTGCGGGACACTTTGCAGCCAGCCGCTGAACCGACCCAATCGGCGAGCCACTTGATCGAATCCAGATGTGTTCATCCCTCTCACCTCCCTTGTAGTGCATGTGTATGGGACAGCCTCTCAAAATAGAACAAGCCCGTCGGGAAATCAAATCCCCGACGGGCTTGTGGTTCTGTAAAACTTTATCCTACTTTTTCTCCCTTATATTCCAAGAAGGCACGCAGGATCTCCCGGTCATTTTCGTAAGTAACCGTCTGCAGTGCATCCTGTGGGGTCTTCCACTGGACCTCCAAAACCTCTTCCGGCTGGGCCTTTGCATCGTCAGACTTGGCCTTGGCGGCAAAATAGACCACATCTTTGAGGACATTTGCTTTTGGAGAATAGGTCACACAGTGACGAAAATCCGTCTTCAGTTTGACCTTCAATCCGGTTTCCTCCCGGATCTCACGAAGGGCTGTCTCCTCTTCTGTCTCACCCTTTTCCACATGGCCTTTCGGAAAAGCCCAATGTCCACCGTTTTTGTGGCGGATCAGAAGGATCTCCCGTTCTCCCTTTTTCCCTCGGTACACAACTGCGCCACAGGATTTTTCTTTTTTCATATGTTCATTCCTTTCAATGTAACCCAAAAACCTGTGAGAGGCCAGGGGTCTCCCGGCCTCTCGTTCATACGAAAAACTATCGGACTGAAAACCGATACTCTGTCCTGGAGGAAAATGCTTTTCCAGGCTTGACAGTGGTAAAGGGAAATTCAGGATGGTGAACAGAATCGGGGTAAAACTGCGTCTCCAGACAGAATGCTGTGTGCGGGCGCATGGGCTGGCCGTCTTTCCCGATCAGCCCAGCCACGGAATTAAACGTGTACAGCTGAACGCCGGGCATATCCGACCAAACCGCCATTTCTCGACCGCTTTCCGGCTCCCATGCACGGGCAATCTCTCGGAATCCATCTCCCGTAACACAGAAGTTGTGATCGAACCCGCCACAAAGCTGGATCAGATGGTCATCGGAGAACATGTCCGCCCCCAGTGCTTTTGCTTGCGTAAAATCCAGCGGTGTTCCGTGCACCGGCAACAGCTTCCCGGTGGGGATCAAATCATCTGTGACTTCTGTCACCTGATCTGCATGTATGACCAACTCCGTGTCCATTACATCTCTGCCGTAGTTTCCCGACAAATTAAAGAACGAATGATTCGTAGGGTTGAAAACAGTCTCCCGGTCAGTTTGAGCGGAATAGTCGATCCGTAAGGTGTTCTCTTCCGTGAGAGAATACTTCACCTGAATCTGCAGCTCTCCGGGATAGCCTTCTTCCCCATCCAGACTGGTATAGGAAAAGGTGACGCTGGGCTCATTTCCGTCCTGGACCCTTGCCGAGAAAAGCACCGAGTGAAATCCCCCTGGTCCGCCATGCAGGGTGTTGTTCCCATCATTTGGTGCCAAGTTATACGTTTCCCCATTTAAGGAAAAACGTGCCGAGCCGATGCGGTTCGCATACCGGCCGACAAAGGCCCCCTGATAATTGGCGCCCAGATATTCGCCCAGCGTACGATGTCCAAGCACGACGTCCCCGCTAACGCCCGCACGATCCGGAACGAGCAAACGAAGGATCCGACATCCGTAATCGGTGAGCTCAGCGTGCATCCCACGGTCATTCTCAAGAACGAACTTGGATGCTTGCCGGCCGTCGGGAAGGCGATCCAGAGGGCATACGGTCATCGCCATACGATCAGTCCTTCTTTCCCAGCAGGGCCGCGCCGATGATGCCCGCGTCGTTTCCAAGCTCCGCACGGCAGATGACGGTCTTCTTCTCGGAATTCATCGCATACTGATGGCTGGCAACGAACTCGCGCACGGGAGCCAGAAGCGTCTCGCGCTCGTTGGAAATGCCACCGCCAATGCACAAAATGTCCGGCTGGAAGATATTGACCATGTCCACGATGCCCTCGCTGAGATAATGGATATACTCATCAACGATCTCCTTGCCGATCGGGTCTCCCTGCCGCATGGCGTCAAACGCGGTGCGACCGTTGACTTTATCCATATCGCCTTCTACAATCGTCCACAAGGGAGAGTCCTTGGGCGCATCTACCATATGTTCCTTCGTCGTCCGGATGAGGCCGGTCGCGGATGCATATGTTTCCCAACAGCCCTTCCGTCCACAGGTGCATTGACGGCCATCGACCACGATCACGGTGTGGCCCAGCTCTCCGCCGGAGTAATTGCTGCCGGCATAGATCTCATGATTGATAATGATGCCGCCACCGACGCCAGTGCCCAACGTAATGGCAATGGCATTTTTGGCACCCTTCAAGGCGCCAGCCATATACTCCCCATAGGCTGCGGCGTTGGCGTCGTTTTCGATCAAAACAGTCTTGCCCTCCAACCGGTCAGAAAGCATCTGGACCATCGGGGTGTACCGGAACGGCAGGTTGTTGGCAAACTCAATGATGCCGGTAGAGCGATTGACGGCACCCGGAGAGCCTACACCGATCCACGGCACATCATCCAAAGTCAAATCGGCTTTCTCCAGAGCTTCCCGGGCAGTCTGTGCCATGGCGTCGATCACCTGTTCCGCCGTTTCCGTTTGCGTAGGGCGGGAAACCTTGGTGATGATCTTATTGTTCTCATCCACAATACCTACGGCAATGTTGGTGCCGCCTAGATCGATTCCAAGATAATTCATTTTGACTCTCCTTTGGACATAAGATTTTGAGGCTTGCCCTCTATGCCCTTATAGTATACTACACTTGATATGAAAAAGTAAATGACTGGGCGCAAATTTTATGAATTTTTTCTTTTCCGAACCTGTAGGTTTGTCAATGATATTGGACAGTGGAAGGGAAAGGATTAGAGAAGAA
>CANRPD010000012.1 GCA_947632385.1 uncultured Clostridia bacterium
CGCCCCCGGGGGGCGAAGCCGCCCGGGGGGCCGCGCCGCAGGCGCGGCGCGCGGCGAGCCGGCGGGCAGCAGGCATTGGCGGGGAGCCGCAGCGCCCACCCGAGGTCGGGCGGAATATTTGGAGGAAAGTGCAAAATCCCCTTGAAAAAAGCGGCGTTCTGGTATACAATATGGGGTGGAAAAAATTTCCGCCCTGCGGATCCCGCCAGCGGAAAGAATTTGATACCGAAGGAGTGCGAAGAGCATGAACTATCTCAACAAGAAGACGGTAGAAGACATCGACGTTGCCGGCAAGCGGGTCCTGGTCCGCTGCGATTTCAACGTCCCCTTCGCCGAGGACGGCAGCATTGCCGACCCCAAGCGCATCAATGAGGCCCTGAAGACCATCCGGTACCTGGTGGACCACAAGGCGAAGGTCATCCTGTGCTCTCATCTGGGCCGCCCCAAGGGCGAGTTCAACCCCAAGTATTCCCTGGCTCCGGTGGCAGCCTATCTCTCTCAGGCCCTGGGCCAGGAAGTGAAGATGGCGGCCGACGTCATCGGCGAGAGCGCCAAGAGCATTGCCGCTTCCCTGCAGGACGGCGAAGTGGAGCTCATCGAGAATGTGCGCTTCCACAATGAGGAGACCAAGAACGATCCCGCTTTTGCCAAGGAGCTGGCTTCCATGGCGGAGATCTATGTCAACGACGCGTTCGGCACCGCCCACCGCGCCCATGCCTCCACCGAGGGCGTTTCCCACTATCTGCCCGCCGTGTGCGGCTATCTGATCCAGAAGGAGATCACCGTCATGGGCGGCGCGCTCACCGACCCCAAGCGGCCCTTCGTGGCCATTCTGGGCGGCGCAAAGGTCTCCGACAAGATCGGCGTCATCAACAACCTGATCAGCAAGGTGGACACCCTGATCATCGGCGGCGGCATGGCCTACACCTTCTTCAAGGCCATGGGCTATGAGATCGGCACATCCATCTGCGAAGAGGACAAGGTGGATCTGGCCAAGCAGACCATGGAGAACGCCAAGAAGAACGGTGTGCAGTTCCTGCTGCCTGTGGACACCAAGGTGGGCAAGGAATATGCCGCTGACACCGAGGCCAAGGTGGTGGATTCCGACCAGCTGCCGGCCGACTGGATGGGTCTGGACATCGGCCCCAAGAGCGTGGAGGCCTTCACCCAGGCGATCCAGGGCGCGGGCACCGTGGTGTGGAACGGCCCCATGGGCGTCTCCGAGTGGGAGAACTTTGCCCAGGGCACCATCGGCGTGGCCAAGGCAGTGGCTGAGAGCGGCGCCATCTCCATCATCGGCGGCGGCGACTCCGCAGCGGCTGTGGAGAAGCTGGGCTTTGCCGACAAGATGACCCACATCTCCACCGGCGGCGGCGCTTCTCTGGAATTCCTGGAGGGCCTGGAGCTGCCCGGCATCGCCTGCCTCAACGAGAAATAAGTCTGAGCTGAAAAGGGCGGGGCGTCGAACTCCGCCCTTTTTTCAAAATCACCTGTCAGAAAGGATGTTCTGTCATGAATAAAGCCGTTCGGAAAGCCGTTATCGCCGGCAACTGGAAAATGAACAAGACCCCCGCCGAGGCCAAGGAGCTGATCCAGGCCATTGCCCCCCTGGTGCAGGATGCGGGATGCGAAGTCGTGGCGTGCACGCCCTTTGTGGACCTGGCCGCGGCCCAGGAGGCTGCCCAAGGCACCAACATCCGCATCGGTGCGGAGAACTGCCACTGGGCTGTCAGCGGTGCGTTTACCGGAGAAGTTTCCGCCCAGATGCTCCAGAGTATGGGCATCGACATCGTCATCATCGGCCACAGCGAGCGCCGGCAGTACTTCGGCGAGACCGACGTCACCGTGCACGACCGGGTGCGGGCGGCGCTGGATGCGGGGCTCACCGTGATCCTGTGCGTGGGCGAGACCCTGGAGCAGCGGGAACAGGGCATCACCGGAGAGCTGGTGGCCCTGCAGACCAAGATTGCCTTGGGCGGCGTGACCCCCGAGGAGCTCCAGCGGATCATCATCGCCTATGAGCCCGTGTGGGCCATCGGCACCGGCAAGACCGCCACGGCCCTGCAGGCCAACGAGGTCTGCCACCTGATCCGGGAAGTCATCGCCCAGTTGTACGGCGAACAGGCCGCCGAGGCCTTCACCATCCAGTACGGCGGCAGCATGAACGCCGGCAACGCTGCAGAGCTGCTGGCCCAGCCCGATGTGGACGGCGGGCTCATCGGCGGGGCTTCCCTGAAGCCCGCGGACTTTGCGGCCATCGTTCGGGCAGCCACGGAAGGCTGAGGCCCCGAGAGCAGGAACCAGACCGACAGCCGCAGGGGCTTTCGGCCCCAGGGGCGAAAGCCCGGGGCAGGGCCCGCCGCGCCGCCCAGCGGCGCGGACTGCGGCGAGGAGAAAGGAAGAAACGATTCAATGAAAAAAACGCTGGTTTTGATGATCCTGGATGGGTTCGGCATCGCGCCGGAGGAGGGCAACGCCATCGTGGCGGCCAAGAAGCCCAACCTGGACCGTATTTTGAAAGAAAACCCCGTGACCAAGATCGGCGCCTCCGGGCTGGACGTGGGCCTGCCGGACGGCCAGATGGGCAACAGCGAGGTGGGACACACCAACATCGGCGCGGGCCGGGTGGTCTATCAGATGCTGGTGAAGATCACCAAGGACATCGAGGACGGCGTGTTCTTTGAGAACCCCGCCCTGGTGGCCGCTATGGAGAATTGTCAGCAGAACCACTCCACGCTGCACCTGATGGGCCTGGTGTCCGACGGCGGCGTGCACTCTCACCAGAAGCACCTGTACGGTCTGCTGGAAATGGCCAAGCGCCACGGCCTCAGCAAGGTGTATGTCCACGCGCTCTTAGACGGCCGGGACGTGCCGCCTACCTCTGGGGCGGACTACATGCAGGAGCTGTGCGACGAGATCCAGAAGATCGGCGTGGGCAAGGTGGCCACGGTGCAGGGCCGGTATTACGGCATGGACCGCGACCGCGCCTGGGACCGGGAGGAAAAAGGCTATGCCGCCCTGGTCTACGGCGAGGGCGTCCGGGCCAACGACCCGGTGCAGGCCATTCGGGACAGCTATGAGAACGGCGTCACCGACGAGTTCATGCTGCCCACGGTCATCGACCCCGAAGGCACGGTGCAGGCCAACGACTCGGTGGTGTTCTTCAACTTCCGGCCGGACCGCGCCCGGCAGATCACCCGGGCCTTTGTGGATCCCGAGTTCGACGGCTTTGAACGCCGGAAGGGCTTCTTTCCGGTGCACTTTGTGTGCATGGCTCAGTACGACGCCGCCATGCCCAACGTCACCGTGGCCTATCCCCCGGAGAGCCTGGACAACACCTTCGGCGAATACCTCTCCAAGCAGGGCATGACCCAGCTGCGCATCGCCGAGACCCAGAAATATGCCCACGTCACCTTCTTCTTCAACGGCGGCGTGGAGAAGCAGTACCCCGGCGAGGACCGCATTTTGGTGGACTCCCCCAACGTGGCCACCTTCGATCTCAAGCCCGAGATGAGCGCCTATGAGGTCACCGACAAGATGGTGGAGGCGGTAAAATCCGGCAAGTACGACGCGCTGATCCTCAACTACGCCAACTGCGACATGGTGGGCCACACCGGCGTCTTCGAGGCGGCCGTGAAGGCCGTGGAGGCCGTGGACACCTGCGTGGGACGCGTGGAGGCCGCTGTGAAGGAGATGGGCGGGTGCATCCTGCTCACCGCCGACCACGGCAACGCCGACAAGATGGTGGACGAGGACGGCGAGCCCTTCACCGCGCACACCACCAACCCGGTGCCCTTCTGCGTCATCAACCACCCCTGCACCCTGCGTGCCGGCGGGCGGCTTGCCGACATCGCGCCCACGATGCTGAAGGTCCTGGGTCTCCCCCAGCCGCCGGAGATGACTGGGGAATCGCTGATCGTGTAATTTATGGTTTGACATTTGCAGCGTACAGAAACGCCCTCCCGCGCCAAGCGTGGGAGGGCGTTTTTTCACTGCACTGGAGGCGAAAACCGCAAAGACCGGTCGAACAGAGGCGAAGTGGGATATATCTGTTCGACCAAAAACGTATTCTATTTCCTACTCCTGTAAAACTGAAAACAAATGATGCAGAAAAGACATGGAAGGACTGCATACCCGGCATTTACTTGTCCGTGATGGATCATGACATACGCAGCACCAAGCAATGTGAGTAGCAAGAAAAGAATGCCTAAAATCAATGCCGCTCTTTTCATGGATGTTCTCCTCAAACGCCGATTAGCTTATTTCTTAAAAAACACGTTTCTAAAGAGTTTTCCGGCGACTCAACAAATGGGAATTTGGTCGTGCAAGGCAGAACGCTCACTGCAAGTTCAGCTTATAGTAGTGGGCATCAAAATAGGTTTCTTCTCCCCATTTTTTATAGCGCGTTTTTCGGTCCGGCAAAAACCCGAATTTGCGAAGCAGCGCTACCGACGCAAGATTGCAGTCTGCCACTTCTCCCGTGATGGACTTGCCGCCCTGCGCCTGGACCCAGCGAATGATCGCCTCCACCATTTCGGTGCCCAGGCCCTCCTTCCAATGGTCCTTGGCAATACAATAGCCGATATCGTAATTCCCGTTTTCAGGGAAGATGCAGCAGGTGCCCACAGGCGTACCGTCCGCTTTCCATTCGGCAATCAGATAGTATCCCTCGGGGTTGTCTTCCATCTCATCCACACATTTGAGATATGCTGCATCCATGTTCTCACGGATTGGGTCGCTCATATACTTTCCGTTTTCTTTGTCTCCCCAGAGGGACAGCGTAAAGTCTTTATCGGACTGCCGCCAGGAACGGATGGTCAACCGGGGCGTTTCCAGGTTCTTAGTCAAAAGCATCGTGTTTCTCCTTGTATGTCGATGTGGGGGGATCGTCTGGCGCACGGCACTGCGCCCGCCTCGCCGCCCCGCTTCTTTGAAGCGGGGCGCGGGCCGCCTGCGGCGGCACGCCGCCGGTCGAAGACCGGCGGGCGAGGCGGGCCCGGCGGCATGCGCTCATTTGCGGTCGCGCAGCAAATTCACCACCGCCAGGAATACCGGGAACAGCACCGCCATCACCGGCCAGATGGGCCAGGTGGCATCCCAGCGGTGGGTGAGGAAGCTCACTGTCAGATACGCGGCCAGGGTCAGGCACCAGTAGACGATGCTAACACCCTCGTTCTTCCGATCCAGCACCTTCTTTTTTCGGGTGTAGTCCTCCTCCTGGAGGAGGATCTGGAAGCTGCCCCAGACGGTACTCACCCGCACGATGTAGTACACCCCCACCGCCACCACCGCGAGGAGCACGCCCACCGACGCCGTGACCAGGGGCTCGCCCTTTTCGCCAAAGCAGGAGACCCCCAACACCGGCACCACGGATAGGATGCAAAGCACCACCCCCAGGGTAAGCCCCCGAGAATGGGTGCCTTCGTACTGTTCCCGGCGGGCGCGGACCATGGCATCCACGCCGTAGAGGGTCTCGAAGGGCTCCTTCTCCAGATATTCATAGGGGCCTGTGCGGCTGCCCGACGCGATGAACAGCGCCACCCCGGCGGCAACGAATCCCAACAGCAGGATGATCCCCAGGGCCACTGCGGCATTCTCGCTGAGGGCAAAGCCCGGCAGGACCGTGAGACCGCTGAGAACGAGCAGACACACCGGCGACAGGACACAGAACAACGCCCCCATGGCCACCCGCCGGGCTTCCTCCGCTTTCACTGTGAGGAAGGCAGAAGCCTCCTCCATGGTCACCACACGACCGGGCGCGTCCATGGCCGGGGCAGGCTCCGCCTCTCCCAGCTCGTCCTTGAGGAGATAGTCCGTGGTGACGCCGAACAACCGGGAAAGGGCCAGCACCTTGTCCAGATCGGGAATGGACTGGGCCCCTTCCCATTTGGAGACCGCCTGCCGGGACACGCCCAGCTGCTCCGCCAGTTCTTCCTGCGACCAGCCGCTTTTCTTGCGCAACTGGATCAGCTTGTCTGCAAAGATCATGATGAATCCCCCTTGGAGTTGATGCCCTCATCTTACCACAGGAGGCGGTGGAAGACCACCAATCCGGCCTGTCAATTTGTCAACGGGCGGTTGCGGCAGGCGGATCCCGGTCCGGTCCGGCCGTTCACTTCTCGATAAACTTCACCGCCGTGCCGTAGGCGATCACCTCGGCGGCGCCCTGCATGATGGCCGAGGAGGCATAGCGGACGCACACAATGGCGTCGGCCCCCAGGGATTCGGCCTCCTCCACCATGCGCTTGGTGGCCAGCGCCCGAGCCTCGTTCATCATCTGATTGTAGGCCTTCAGTTCCCCGCCCACCAGGGTCTTAAAGCTCTGGCTGATATCCTTGCCGATATTCTTGGATTGGACCGTACTGCCCTTGACCATGGTCAGGGTCTCCAGTTCCTTGCCGCTGATCGTTTCAGTAGTGACTAAGATCATCTTCCTCACCTTTCTTGATTTCGCGGATCCTCTCCACGCAGACCTTGATCATCACCCCAGCCAGTACCAGGGGCAGCACGCCCAGCAGGACCTTCCACACTCCGGGCAGGAAGGCCAGCAGCAGGCCGAAATAGGCCGCGTAATAGAGGATCACCAGCACCGATATGACCACCGGCGCCACCATTTTTCTTCTGTGCAGGCGGGTCTGCTCCGCCCGGTCCTCCGGTCTCATTCTCCCACGCACCTGCGGATAAAGGCCTCCACGATGTCCAGCATCTGCTCGGTCCAGAACTCTGCCCCGCCGTGGTCCGCACCCTGGATGAGGTAGAAGTCCACGGGCTTGCCCGCTGCTCTCAGGGCGTTAAAGAGCAGCACGCTCTCCTTGCAGTTCACCGTACGGTCCTTGGTGCCGTGGAAGATCAGCACGGGAGCGATCTGGGTCTCAGCGGTGATGTTCTCCTCCACCGACATGGCCCGGCGCATCTCGGGATGTTCAAACAGGTTGATGCCTCCGGCCTCCCGGCCCTCGGGGCTGTCGGGCAGGTGATGGTTCGGGGTGCTGGGGTTGCCGTCCTCCAGCATGACGCTGACGGAGCCATAGTAGTCCACCAATCCCTTGACCTCCGCCGAGATCCCTGGGAAGGCGTTCTCATCGGTGTCGTCGTTGTGGCGGATGCCGCCGAACATGGCCACATGCCCGCCAGAGGAATCCCCCGCCAGCACGATCTTCTCCGGGTCGATGCCGTACTTCTGGGCATTCTGGCGCAGGAAGCGCACCGCGTTGCGGGTGTCGATCACCGGAGCCGGGAAGGCCGCGATGCCGCTGTGCCGATACTCCACGATGGCGCAGACAAAGCCTCTGCTGGCCAGCCGGGCCAGGTCCACCACCCGGCCGTACAGGTACTGCTGGAACCACCCGCTGCCCTGCACGAACACATAGCAGGGAAGCTGCGTCCCCTGTTCCGCGCCGTTCATAAAGTCATAGGGATGGTTCCGGGTGATGGGGATGAGCAATTGCAGCCGCAGGGGGATGTCCCCCACCTTCATGTACTCCACGTCGTGCAGGTACAGCACACCCTGCTCGTCCCCGGTCGTAGGGATGAGCTTCGCGCCCTCCACGGGCTCTGTGAATTCGGGGAATTCCGCATACGTCCAATTTTTGATCTCCATCGAATCAGCCTCCTTTTCCTTGCACCCTGCGGTGCAGATTCTGTCTGTAAGTATACACCCCCAAGGCAGCGCACGCAAGGCTTTTTCGACAAAAGTTCTTTGAAGGAATTAAATTCTCCTGGGGAAACGGTATACTGTTGATACAACAAGCTCCCGAAAGAAGGTGTGCCGGTGGACCGTCTCTCTCCCGCCAAAAAGGTGTTGATCCTGGTGCTGTGCGCCCTGCTCCTGCTGACCCAGACGGCCTGCGGCGCCGCCAAGGCCGGCAAGGCGTTCGTCACGGCGCTGCCCCGGGAGATCCTCTCCCTGGATCCCCAGGCCGCGTGGGGCGCTTCTGCCCAGACGGTGCTCCGGGAGATCTTCGAGGGCCTGTGCCGGGTGGGCGAGGACGGCAAAGCCGTGCCCGGGGTGGCCTCCCGGTGGGAGACTCAGGAAAACGGCACCCGGTATGTCTTCCATCTGCGAAAAGCCTTCTGGAGCGACGGTGAGCCGGTCACCGCCCAGGATTTCCTCTTTGGGATCCGGCGGGCCCTGCGCCCGGAGACCAAAGCCACCGCGGTACAGGACCTGTTCCTCATCAAAAACGCCCGGGCGGTCTACCAAGGCCAGCTGCCGGAGGACGCGCTGGGCATCACCGTTCGGGATGACCGGACCCTGGTCATCGACCTGGAAGTCCCCTTCCCGGACTTTCCCCTGCTCACCGCCGGGAGCCATTACATGCCCTGCCGGGAGGACTTTTTCGATGCCAGCGTGGGGCACTACGGCCTTTCCGGCGAATATCTGCTGACCAACGGCCCCTTCACCTTTGCCAGCATCTATGCCTGGGATTCGGACTATGGCGAGCGGAGCATCACCCTGGTGCCCTCCGACACCTACCGTGGTGAGCGGGATGCGGAGCCCGCCTCGGTCCAATATCTCATCGACTATGACGATGCCGTGGATGCGGATCCCCTGTTTGCCCTGCAGGCAGGCACCGTGGACCTGCTGGAGGTCTCCCGCAGCCTGGCCCAGGAGGCGGAGCTCCGGGACCTGCCAGTGCTCTCCCAGGAAAACGCCACCATCGGGCTCTTGCTCAATCCGGCGTGCGAAGCCCTTCAGGATCTCCAGGTGCGCAGACTGTTCCTGCAGACCCTGGACCGGGCCGATCTGCTGCAGCGCGGCCAGGACCTGGGCCCCGCTGCCCAGGGGATCTTTCCCGCCACGGTCCTTTGGTCGGGCCATCGCTACTACGACGCCGGTGACGCCGCCTATCCCCCTGCCGATCCCACGGTGGTGGAGGGGCTCTCCGCCCTGCTGGAACAAAAGGACTGGGACCGCCTGCCCGGGATCACCGTGCTCTGCCCGGACGACGAAGCCTCGGTGGCGGTGGTCACCGGGATGCTCATCGCCTGGAACGCGGTCCTGGGCAACGCCTTCAATATGCTGCCGCTGCCCGAGGAAGAACTCAACGCCCGGGTGGCCGCCGGGGACTACGAAGCCGCGCTGTTCGCCTTCCGTCCCCATGCTGCCACCGTGTTTGGAGCGTTCGCGGCCTTCGGGTGGGGGCAGGCGGAGCTGCTCCCCGAAGAATGGGACTATGCCGCCCAGCTCAACGCCCTGACCTTCGACAAGGCTGCCTGTCAGGCCCTGGAACAGCAGCTGGCCCAGCAGTATGTGTTCTATCCCCTGTTTTCCGGTCAGACCTTCTACGCCCTGTCCCCCAAGTCCCGGCGGATCACCCTCTCCCCGGAGGGGACCGTGGAATTCGGCAAGGCGCGCAAGGTGTCCTAGACACCTCCCCCTCCACAGGAAAAAGCCCCGGCACACCGCCGGGGCTTTTGGTTCGCTGGTTTCAGCTGTTCTGATATTCGTTGATGATGCGCCGGGCCAGCTTGGCGTCCACCGTGGCAAACCCGTCCGGATCGTGATAGTCCAGGGTGCGCAGCACCTCCTGGGACTGCTTGTACACGTCCATCCGGGTGGCGTGATAGACCGGCTCCTCCCGACGGGGCAGGAAAATGGCGAATTCGATCTCCTCGGTCTCCGGATTCAACCGGCTGAAATAGGCGTGCAGCCGGTTGACCTGGTAGGAGTTCCGGATGATGGCGCACAGCGCGTCCTTCACCAGCTCCACCGCGGCATCGTCCAGCCCCGCGTCGAAGATCAGGATCTTCTCCTTGAGCTCGGCCAGGTTCTTCACCTGCCGCTTGGTAAAGGGGGCGATGGCCGCCGTGGGCTCCACGGTGCTGTCGGTCCCCGTGGGCGTCACACTGACCACCAAACGCTTCTGCGGATCCGTATAGAGGAACGGGTAGACCATGGCGGCAAAATAATTGCACCGGTCACAGCGCCAGTCGAACAGGGTCTCCTGCAGGATCTGCTCCTTGAGCTCCGGGTTCTCCTGGCTGTTGATCCCCGCCAGCAGCCGGTATTTCTGTGTCTCGCCGCACTGCGGGCAGACGATCTCCTTCACGATTTCAGTTGACATCCCCGTTTCCTCCCGGACCAAATGATGATTTAGCCCTCAAAGGGCAGCTCGCTGTTCTGCTTTTCCTCCTGGGCATCCTCCTGGGTGGGATCGGAATCGAAGCTCTCCACATCCTCCAGCGTGACTTCCTCGGTCTCCGTCTCCTCTGCACCGCAGCCGCAGCAGCAGCAGCCGGACCCTTCCTCTGGTGCCTCTTCCTCGCCGCCGCAGCAGCACTCTTCTCCACAGGTGCATTCGTCTCCGCAGTCGCAGACGTCCGCCCCGGCGTTCACCTGCTCCATCAGGGCCTGGGCATTGGCAATGCGCTCCAGGATCCCATCCAGCTCCACGCAGTGGGTCTCGGTCACGTCGTTTTCGCTGTCCCGCAGATGATTGTAATAGTATCGGCCCAGGGCCAGGAATTCCTTATCCGCGTTTCCGTTTTCAATGCGGATCACCGTCCGCAGGCGGTTGAGATTGGCGTTCTTCCGGTTGGCCTCGGTGAGTTTGCCCGCGGCGCCGTTGATGGCATCCTTTAGATTCTTCAACAGATCCATAGTATCTTCTCCTTTGATGAACGGCTGACGGCTCTCGGTTTACGCTCCCTGCCGGGCCGCTGCGGCAAGGGTATGCTCCAACATTTATCATTATAGCACATCTTTTCGCAAATGAACAGCCCTTTTTTCGGATTCCAAGGCGAAAATAAATTCGAAAAAATGCGCCTGCCCCCTTGCCAACCGGCCGGATCTCTGCTATCATAGAAGGTAGAACAAACGTTTTAAAAGGAGGTCCTTTCATGTCTACCTTTACCCGTGCCAACCGCAAACTGCTGGACGACGTGCTGCCGGCCGACACCCGGGATCCGGCGGAGCCCATCAGCCGCAGGCAGCGAGCAGCCCTGAACCGAGCCCTGCAGCAGGCCATCCAACAGGAGCTCACCCAGCGACAGCGGGACTGCCTGGAGCAGTACTACTACCAGCGGCTCACCCAGGAGGCCATCGCCCAGAACCTGGAGAACACCCGCTCCACCGTGTGCAAACACTTGCAAAAGGCCCGCGCCCGGCTGCGCCACGCCCTGGAATACACCCTGCTGACGGATAAAAGACCGGATTGACTTCCACCGGAAAATCCCGTATACTGGTAAAAAATCGCCTTTGGGAGGCTGCTATGAACGATCTTTCCTGCCTCAAGCCGATCCGCATGTTCGTTCTGGACATGGACGGCACCATCTACCTGGGGGACCGGCTGTTCCCGTTCACCCCGTCCTTTCTGGAGACGGTCCGCGCCACCGGCCGGGACTTCTGCTTCTTCACCAACAACAGCTCCAAAAACCGGCAGGCCTACCTGGAAAAGCTGGACCGCATGGGCATCCGGATCCCCCCGGAGAAGATGCTCATCTCCAACGGCGTCATCCTGGACTGGCTCGCCGCCAACCGGCCGGGGGAGCGCTGCTATCTGGTGGGCACCCCGCCCCTGACCCGGGATTTTCTCGACGCCGGCGTGGCTTTAGACGACCGGGACCCGGACTACGTGGTGCTGGGATTCGACACCACCCTGACCTATGAAAAGCTGGAAAAGGCGTGTTCCTTCATCCGCCGGGGCAAGCCGGTATACGGCGTGAACCCCGACTTCAACTGCCCCGTAGAGGGCGGCTTCATCCCGGACTGCGGCTCCATCGCGGCCCTGGTGAAGGCCTCTACCGGGGTCCAGTGCGAATTTTTCGGCAAGCCCTCTCCCCACACCCTCCGCTATATGCTGGAGCACACCGGTTGCAAGCCCCAGGAGCTGGCGGTGGTGGGCGACCGGCTGTACACCGACATTGCCGTAGCAGACGGTTCCCCGGTGGTGTCCATCCTGGTGATGAGCGGCGAGACCACGCCTGAGATGCTGGCGGAAAGCCCCGTGCAGCCGGACCTGGTCGTTTCCGACTTGGGAGAGCTGGCCAGCGTCTTACAAAGCCTTTGAGCTCCCGGTTTTCCCTTTTGCGGAATACGGTTCCTCCTGCCGGTCCATACTAACTCCAAAAGGAAAGGAGGATCCGATTGGAGTATTGCAACGCCTTTTGGGTGGGCGGGCTCATCTGTGTGGCAGGCCAGCTGCTGCTGGACCTCACCAAGCTGACCCCCGCCCGGATCATGGTGCTGTACGTCACCCTGGGCGTGGCCCTGGGGGCGCTGGGGTGGTACGGCCCCCTGGTGGAATTTGCCGGTTCCGGGGCCACGGTGCCCCTGTGCGGGTTCGGCTGGGCCCTCAGCGAGGGGGTGCGCCGGGCCGTGCACGAAAAGGGCTTCCTGGGGATCTTCACCGGCGGCTTCACCGCAGGGGCGGCAGGCACCGCAGCGGCCGTATTCTTCGGATATCTGGCAGCGCTGCTGGCCCGGCCCAAGGCCAAAAACTAAACGGAAACAGGACCCGCTCCCATGGGAGCGGGTCCTGTGCGCAGGAGGATGCTTCGCTTACTCCGAAATACCCGTATTTTCGCTGAGCACCAGCTCCAGCTGTCCGCTTTGGCGGCCGGTGGCGCTCCGGTCCACGGTGAGTGTCACCGTGTCCCCGGGCTTCTTGTTCACCAGATAGGAGGAGATGGTGGATGCCGAAACGATCTGCGTCCCGTCGATGGCGGTGATCATGTCGCCCCGCATCAGTCCGGCGTCCTCGGCCTCACGGCTGGTGACCCGGGTGACATAATATCCCGCGTTCATCCCGTAGAAGCCGGCGGTCAGCTGATCGATATACTGCCCGGAGAACCCGGGCGCCGCCCGATCCTTCACATAGCCGTACTGCATCAGATCCGAGACGATGGGCTGCACCAGATCGCTGGGGATGGCAAAGCCCAGTCCCTCATAGCCGGTGGCCACGATCTTGGAGGAGTTGATCCCCACCACCAGGCCGTTCATGTCCACCAGCGCGCCGCCGGAGTTGCCGGGGTTGATGGCCGCGTCGGTCTGGATGCACTTGACGGAGTACCCGGTGTCGCTGTTGGTGACCTCCCGGTCCAGCGCCGAGACGTAGCCAAAGGTCACGCTGGAGTTGAGCTGCATGCCGCCGGGGTTGCCGATGGCCATCACGGCGTCCATCACCCGCAGGTCCGAGGAGCTGCCGAACTGGGCGGGGGTCAGCTCATCTTCGGTGTTGACCTTGATCACCGCCAGGTCGGTCTGGGTGTCCTCGCCCACCAGCTCGGCCTCATAGGTCAGCCCTTCCGAGGTGACCACCTTCAGGCTGGTGGCGCCGTCCACCACGTGCTGGTTGGTGACGATATACCCGTCCTTGGAGAGGACGATCCCCGAGCCCTCTCCGGCGGGGGTCAGCTCGCCGCCGTTCTCCTGGGAGTACCCGTACCCGAAGAAGAACCCGTAGGAGGGGCTCACCTGGTAGTTCTGCACGCACACCACCGAAGGGATCATCTTCTCAGCAATCTCCTGCTGGCTCATGCTCTCCAGGGTGACGGTGCCGGTCTGCTCAGGGGTGGACTCTGCCCGCTTGTACAGGGTCAGGGCGGGGGCATCGGTGCTGCCGCTCTCCGGCTCGATGGCCACCACGCCCCGCTGGATCAGGCCCACGAACACTCCCAGGCTGGCAAAGGACGTCACCGCGCAGGCCAGGACCACCGCCAGCAGCTTGAGCCCAAAATGCCCGCCCTTTTTCTTCTCCTTGGGCTTGACAGGCTGCGGGGGATAGTACATGGGCTGCTGCCGGGGCGGCCAGGTGTAGGCCGTCTGTTGGGTCTGCTGGGTCGTCTGACCGTAGGGCTGGTTCTGCTGGGGATACGAGGCATAGCCGCCGGCGGGGTCTTTGGACTCAGAGGGGTTGTTTTGATTGAGATCATTGTTATAGGAATTCATTGTGTGTTCTCCTTTCACCAATGTGTACGCTTGCCAATCGGTTTCTTTCCTTTGTACGCCCCTATTTTCTCCCCCCAATGTGAAAAGGATGTGACGGTTTGCACACACTTTGCTGAATATTCGGAAAAGTTCTGCTGACCGCCCGGCCCCCGCCGGAAGGCGGGGCCGGGCGCGGGAGGTGCGAACCGACCCCGGGCGGCGCTGCCCCGCCGCAGACCTCCCTTTTCCCCCTTCGACCCCATCTTGCAAAAACCGCCGCCCTATGGTATACTGAGTTTAAAGGACGTATTTCGGTTCCCGCCCGTGCCTGCCAAAAGCCCCGCTGGGCCCCTTCCGGCACGCCATGGGCACATTCACAGCCGGCAAATCCGGCTGCCGGGGGAGATTCATCATGAACAAGACCGTCCGTATCATCCTGTGTGTCCTGGCCTTCGCCATCCTCTGCGCGGGGATCGTCTCCTTCCTGGAGATCTTCTCCCCCGCCGAGAGCCCCATCCTGGCCTATGTGGACTGGTCCTCCTGTGAGGTCGTCAGTCCTTCCGGCTCCACCCGCTCCTTGGATCCCAACGTCTCCTTCCAGAACTGGAACTGGAGCCCCGGCGATACCTTCCGCCTGCGCACCACCCTCCCCCCTCTGGAGGACCACCCCGACTGGTACGGCCCCACCAGCTACCTTCTGCTGGACTGCGCCGCCCTCCAGTACGATGTCTCCCTGGACGGCAGACCCCTCTTCACCGCCGCTTTCCGTTCCATCGACCCCTTCGCCTCCATGTGCCAGCTCCACATCCCCCTCCCCGAGGAGGATGCCGGCAAGACCCTGGAGCTCACCTTCACCGCCTCCGATGCCATCGCCATCCAGATGCCCCTGGTGGCCCGGTTCAGCGGTGAGGACGTCCGCAGCTCCTTCAGCGCCTCCCTGGCCTGTGAGGATGCCCTGCCCGCCGGCGCCTTTGCCTTGGAGTGCGTGCTCATCTTTGCCATTTTCTTCGTCGGCCTCTATGCCGGTCAGGCCGATTGGTCCCTGCCCCTGCTGGCCATCGTGGCCTTCCTCAACGTCGCCACCCACCTCAATTCCCTCTCGGGGTACTATTTCCTCCCCAGCGGGCTCTATTCCTTCCTCTTCAGCGACCAGTTCCCCCTCATCCCCATCGCCCTGCTGCTGGTGTTCCTCATCCTCAACAACCGCCGGTCCTTCTGGCGCTACCTGGGCTGGACCTCCCTGATCTGCGCGGTGGTGTTCGCCGCCTGCTACGGCATCGACCGCATGCGGGGCGGCAACTTCGCCTCCAACGTGGATCACAGCATCGAAATGCTCTTCCTGGGCTCGTTCCGGGCCGTCCTCTCCTTCCTCAACGTCTACCTCACCGCGGCCTGCAGCCTCATCGCCGCCTGTGACATGGTCCGCCGCACCTACGCGGTCTACAGCCGGGCCGATGCCCTGGCCCTGCGCAACCAGCTCATCACCGAGCAGTACCAGCACATCCGCGAAAGCGCCGAGGGCACCTCCCTCATGCGCCACGAGTGGAAGAACCAGCTCACCTCCCTCCACGTCCTGGCCCGCAAGGGGGACCCCGTGGCCCTGGAGCGCGCCCTCACCCGCCTGGACAGCCAGCTGGCGGAGCTCTCCCCCGGCAATTACAGCGACAACATCGCGGTGAACGTCCTGCTGCAAAACACCGCCGCCCGCTGCCGCCACCAGGAGATCAAATTCACCGCCAGCGCCATGGTCCCCGCCGACCTCCCCGTGGAGGAGGCCGACCTCTGCTCCCTGCTCCTCAACCTGGTGGACAACGCCCTGGAGGCCGCCAGCCAGGTGGAGCCTGAAAAGCGCGTGGTGAAGATCAGCCTGAACGTCAACCAGGGCTATCTCGCCGTCAAGTGCGAGAACGCCTACAAGGGCCCCCTCTCCGTGGACGACAAGGGCGGTCTGCTCACCACCAAGCAGAACCGCGTGGGCGCCGCCGGCATGGGCCTGGCCCAGATCCGCGCCGTCACCGAGAAGTACCAGGGCATGTTCCACTTCTCCTACACCCCGGATTGGTTCACCGCCAACGCCTCCCTCCGCCTGCCCTGATCCGCCACCTTCCAGACAGCAAAACAGCCCGTGGGCGCACGCCCACGGGCTGTTTTTGTCGGTTTCGGTCGCTTTCGGTCGGTTTAGCGTGGGGGCTGCCTGCCCGCGTTCAAGAACACGTTGAACTGCTGCCGGAACTGGGCCAGCTGTCCCCGGCTCACCGGGATCTGCGCCCCGCTCTCCAGGGTGACCTCCCGGTTGCTGATGTCCCGGATATGCTGCAGATTCACCACAAAGCTGCGGTGGCACTGGCAAAACTGTTCCATGGGCAGCATCTGGATCAATTGCTCCAGGTTGATGCGGAAAAAGCTCTGGCCTCTCGTCGAGGTGATGTACACCCCGTGGTCCCGCCCCTCCACGTAGAAGATATCCCGCAGGGGCAGCACGGTGGTGCTCCCGCCTCCCTGCAGCACGATGGTCTGGGGCTGGTGGTTCCGCCGCAGGTCGGTCTGCAGGGCCTGCTTCAGCAGCGTCTCGTCCACGGGCTTGATCAAATACTGCACCGGCTGCACACTGTACCCGTCCTGCAGGAACTCTGTGGAGCCGGTGATAAAGAGGATAGACGTCCGGTCGTCCCGCAGGCGCAGCTCCTGGGCCATTTCCAGGCCGTTGCGCCCCGGCATCAAAATATCCAGACACAGCAGATCGAACCGCTCGCCCCGGGTCAGCCGGGCCCACAGCGTTTCGGTGGAGTCAAAGGGTACCAGCTCATATTCCACGTCCAGCTCCCGCAGGATCCGTCCGCAGGCGTCGACCAGCTCGTTCTGGATCGGCTTTTCATCTTCACAGATCGCGACGCGATACAAGCAGCTCACCTCCCATCTGGAAGAACCTATTCATTATACCGCCATCTCCAAAATTTTTCAAGAGAAAATTTACTTTTTGCACGTCTTCCCCCGAAAGCCCCGTTTTCGCCCCAAAAAAGCCCCATGTTTGAAAGTTCCCCCGCTCCATCCTTCTCCCGGCACCTGGCGGTGCATGCCAACGTCGCGGGGCGCGCGGTCCCCGCGCTTTGTGCCTACTGGACGAAAATGGGTCGTCGCGCCCGGCACCTGGCGGTGCAGGCCAATGACGCGGGCCAGCGCCTACTGGAAAAAAGCAAGCCATCGCGCCCGGCAGTTTGCAAAACCGTCTGGCAACCCCACCCGCCTCCCCCGTCTCGCCGCCTGCCTGCGGCAGGCGCTTTTGCTCCGCAAAAGAAGGGGATGGGGTCGAAGTTCAGACCCCATCCCCTTGCGAGACGGCCCGTGCCCGGGCCGGCCAAACCCACGCATGGATACCTTCAAACAACAGGAAAACGTCACACCTATAAGTTTACATAATTCATATTTTACGCAACTCAACCCGCCCTACAAACCCGTCCCACCGTCCTATTTCCGCTCCGACCCTTCCCGTCGGGTTCCGCCCCCTTTTTGCGCCCTTCCGGCCCACTTCCGGTATGGTTCATGCCCCATTTTGTCCCCTTCCCGACATTTGTTCAAATATGAACAAATTGTAAATTTTAAAATTTTTTCAAAAAAGTTTCCCTCTCCAGGGAAACTTTACCCCTTTTAATAGGGGATATATGGAGGCCCTTTGCAGGGCATGCAAGTCGCGCCTCGCGCGTCCCGCGCTGACACGTGCTAGAAAGTGGTGGGTAGTCGCGCCCTCTGGTTTGCAGTAGTCCAAAGCCGCGCCATGGATTCTTCGGACAACCGGCAACCCCTCGCGCCCGGCGGTTCCCGATTTCCGCAAGCGCCCTTCCGCAAACCGCCAACTTGCACGAACCCCGCCGCAACCCCTGCTTTTCCAGCCTCAACCCGCCCGATTCCGCCCTCAACCCAACCGGAACGCCACTCCAGCCCCACCAAAAAATCCTTCTCGTCCGCCCACCCCCCTCCCCCGTCTCGCCGCCTGCCTGCGGCAGGCGCTTTTGCTCCGCAAAAGAGGGCGTGGGGCCCAAAATCAGGCCCCACGCCCTGCGAGACGGCGCCCGTGCCCGGGCGGGGCAAGTTGCGGCCCCTGCCGGGGCGGGCAAGTCGCGCCTCAGCTTCTTCATTTGTCCAGTCCAGTGCCGCGCCGAAAGAAACTCGAACCCTGCACGGACCCCGCCGCTGCCCCCTCAAAACCGCTCCAAACTCGGCCGCGACCCCGCTCCTCACAGCTTCCGGGCCAGCATGTCCGGGTTGGTGCTGTGGGCCAGGGCGTTCTCCCGGCTGATCCGCCCGGCCTTGCACAGCGCCAGCAGGCTGGAATCCATGGAGAACATGCCACTGCCCTGGGAGGAGTAGATCAGCCCGTCGATCTGGTGGATCTTGCTCTCCCGGATCATGTTGCGCACCGCGGTGTTGGCGGTCATCATCTCGAAGGCCGGCACCACGCCCTCGTCCTGGGCGGGCACCAGCTGCTGACTCACCACCGCCTGCAGCACCGTGGCCAGCTGCACGGAGATCTGCCGCTGCTGGTTGGGCGGGAACACGTCGATGATGCGGTCGATGGAGGCCGCAGCGCCCATGGTGTGCAGCGTGGAGATCACCAGGTGGCCGGTCTCGGCGGCGGTCATGGCGATGGAGATGGTCTCAAAGTCCCGCATCTCCCCCAGCAGGATCACGTCCGGGCTCTGGCGCATGGCGGCCCGCAGCGCCACCACATAGCTCTCCGTGTCCGAGTCGATCTCCCGCTGGCTGACGATGCTCTTCCGGTGCCGGTGCAAAAATTCCACCGGGTCCTCCAGGGTGATGATGTGCTTCTCCTGGGTCCGGTTGATGGCGTCGATGACGCAGGCCAGCGTGGTGGATTTGCCGCTGCCTGCCGGCCCCGTGACCAGCACCAGGCCCTTTTTCAGCTCACTCAGGGCCACCACCGCGTCGGGGATGCCCAGCTCCCTGGGGTCCGGCATCTCGAAGGAAATCACCCGGATCACCGCGGCCAGGGAGCCCCGCTGCATGTACGTGCTCACCCGGAACCGGCTGAGCTCCGGCACCGCAAAGGAAAAATCGTCGTCGCCGCTGCTCAGCAGCCGGTCCACGCTGCGGTGGGCCAGCTCGTACACCTGCCGGATCAGCCGTTCGCTGTCCTCCGGCATGATGCGCCCCTCGCCCATGTCGGTGAAACGGCCGCCCTTCTTGTAGGCCAGCGGCCGCCCGGCCACGATGAACACGTCGGAAGCCCGGTTCTCCAGGGCAAACCGCAAACTCTCCAGGATCTCCATGCAAAAACCTCCTCAAACCGGCGGATGCTCGGGGTCCAGCAGGGTGCCGCCGCTCTGCTGGGTCCACGTCTCCCGGGAGACGCTGCGCCAGGCCGCGATGCGGAACCGGTTGCCGTCCCGGTCCTCCGGGACCAGCTCCACCTGCAGCTCCTGCTCCGTGCCGATGGGCACCGTGTACCGCAAAACGCCGTCTGCGGCCTCCACGGCCACCGTTCCGGCCCACTGCCGGGCCACTTCCGCCGCCAGCCGGTCGCCTTCCAGCTCCGGCAGGGCATCCGCCAGGGCCTCCAGGTCCAGCAGCACGCCGTTGGCCTCATTTTCCGCCTGGTAATATTCCGTGGTGTGCTGGGCGCTCTTCTGGCTCAGGCGCAGGTCCGCCTGGACCGTGACCAGGGACAGCACCGAAAACGTCAGCAGCGACAGCAGCACGAAGATCAGCACGATGGACACCATGCCGATGCTGATGGGGGAATTGCGCCGTCCGTTCACGCCCCGCCGCCCCCCTTCTCCAGCCGGGAGCGCAGCTGCAGCCCGTAGATCTCCCGGCCCGCGCCGTCCTCCATCCACAGGTGGGCGTCCACCGCCCGGCCCTGGGTCTGGGTCTGGATGCGCAGGGTGTAGGCGGCCGCGTCCGGATCACAGGGGCCAAAATCCGTGCCGAAGCACAGCCGGATCTCCCCCGCCTCCCCAAACGCCTGGGGATAGCGCTCCCGGAAGGCGGCCAGGTCGTCGCCGGAGGCCCGCACCACGCTGGCCGCCGAGGACACCGTGGAGGAGGCGAAGGCCAGGTCCCGGGCCTGGGCGCTGACGGTGTGGGCCTGGGCAAAGGCCTGCACGCACACCGCGCTGCCCAGGGAGAAGAACAGCACGGCAAAGATCAGCTCGATGAGGAAAAGCCGGCTGGACCGGTTGTTCTGCATGCTGTCCATGGTCAGCCCTCCTCACTGCGCAGCCGGGTCAGGAACCGCACGGTGCTGCCTGTGCTGTCCGACGCGGAAAATTCCAAAAAGCCGTCCCCCACGTCCCGCATGGTGAAGTCCCGCACCTCCAGGATCCGGTCCCCCAGCTGCCGGGCGGGCTCGGTCCAGGGGCTGACGGTGAGCTCCCACAGGGCTTCCGAGTCGGCGTAGATGTAGGTGACCACGGCGCCGGCGTCCGTCTCGTCCTCCAGGATCAGGGCGGGCTGGCCCTCCAGCTCGCCCAGGCGGGCCGCGCCTGCGGCGTCGTGCTGGCGGAGCTTTTCCGCCACGTAGGACACCGCCGTGCGGGTGGAAAAGGTGTCGTCCATCTGGGCGGCGGTGCTCCGGTACACCCGGATGCCGATGAGCACCAGCAAAAAGGCCGAGGCCGCAAAGACGCAGAACAGCCCCAGGGTGAACAGCAGGTCCGTGGTATGGCTCTCCGTCCGCTTCATGGCCTCACCCTCCGATCCCGATGACCCGCACGTCGGGCATCAGGTTGGCGCCCAGGGTCTCGTATGCGATCACGTATTTGTCCTTGTCGTACCGCAGGCCGTAGTGCTCCTCCAGGTACTGCAGGCTGTCCGGATAGAACCCCTCCAGGGCGTAGCAGTGCACCGCGCTGCGCCGCACGGTGTTCTCCAAGCCCTCCGCCTCCTGCCGGCGGGTGACGGAGGAGAGATCGTCCAAACCCAGGCCCAGCAGCACCAGCAGGGCGATGAACACCGCCACCGAGCACACCCGCCCGGTTAGCCGGCCCCGGGGCCTTGTCTTCTCAAAGCGATTCATGGGCGTCTCCTCAACCGATGCCGGACAGGATGCCCATCAGCGGCAGCATCACGGAGAGCAGGATCATCCCCACCGCCACGGAGAGCACCGCCACCAGGGTGGGCTCCAGCTTGGCGATGGCTCCGGCCATGCGCCGCTCGATCTCCTGGTCGTACTGCCGGGCGATGTCCCCCAGGACCTGGTCGGTGGCGCCGGTCTTGATGCCGATGTGGATCATCCGGGCGTACACCCCGGTGAAGAGGCCGCTCTGGGTGATGGCGTCCCCCAGGTTCTCGCCCTCGGCCACGGCCTTGCGCACCTGCTCCACCTTTTTGCCCACCACGGGGTGGTCCACCAGCCGGGCGACCGTCTCCAGGCCCTCGTCGATATTCAACCCGCTGGACAGCGCCAGGTGCATCCCCTGGGCAAAGCGCCCCGCGGCGATCATTTCGGAGATCTTCCGGGTGCCCACGAACCGGGAGGCGAACCGCCCGGCCCAGGCCCGGCCCCGCCGGGTGAAGAAGATCCCGGCGAAGATGGCGGCCAGCACCACCGCCGCCGCGATGAAGGCCACGCTGTAGCGGCTCAGGGTCTCCCCGGCCCGCAGCACCGCCCCGGCCACGCCGGTGAGCCCCGCGCCCAGCTGGGCAAAGACCTGGTTGAACACCGGCAGCACCTTCACGATGAGCACCAGCATCACCGCCACCATCATGCCCAGCATCACCAGGGGGTAGGTCACGGCGCTCTTGATGCTCAGCCGCAGCTCCTCCTCCCGGCGGTAGTAGTCCGACAGGGCGTTCATCACGTCATCCAGCCGGCCGGAGCGCTCTCCCAGCTCCACCATCCGCAGCAGGTATTCCGGGAAGGCGCCGGTCTCGGTGAGGCCCTCGCTGAGGGAGCCCCCCAGCTCCAGCACGTCCAAAATGCGCCGCAGCAGCGCCTGGCCCTGGGGGGTGGGGCTGTCCTCCGCCATGATGGACACCCCCTCCAGGGCGGACATGCCCGAGGCCAGCACCATGCCCAGCTGCCCGCAGAAGGTGGACAGCTCCGCATTGCCCAGGGCCTTGGGGGCCGTTTTCCTGTTTTCCGTGCCTGTGGTCGATTTGCCCATAGAGGGGACTCTCCTTCCTGCCCGCCCGGCGGGCCGCCCGCCGGGATCAGCGGGAATACTGTGTGGTGTAGTTGCTGCCGTCGCCGATGTAGCGCAGGATGTTCTCGCTGCTGTGGCTGCTGGAGGCGAAGGTGGGGTCCATGTGGGTCCAGCCGTCCCCGGTGAACTCGATGATCCGGTCGATCCAGCCCTTGTCCTCCAGATAGACGCTGATCCAGGCGTGGTACACCTTGCCGGCATAGCCGATCTCCAGCTTGGTGGGGATGCCCTGGGACCGCAGCATGGCGGCGGTGAGGGAGGCGTAGTCGAAGCAGATGCCCTTGCCGGTGGCCAGGGTCTCGTCGATGTCCGGGAGATAGCCGCTGGGGAGGTTCTCGGCCTTCTCCTGGTCATAGGTCACGTTCTCCACCACGTAGTGGTAGATGCGCTCCAGGGCGCCCAGGTCGTCAGGGGCGCCCTGGACCACCTCGGCGGCCTTTTTCACCGCCTGGGACTCCGCGCTGAAATCCACATACAGGTTGGGATACAGGAAGGGCAGCAGCTCGTCCTCCAGCTCCCCCTGGATGGTCTCCTTGAACAGGGTGGCGTACTGGTTGCCGCCGATGTGCTCATAGCCGTCCACGGTGTACGCCCCGCTGCCCCCGGAGAGGGGCAGGGTGGCGAAGGTCTCCGCCGGCGCCAGGAAATATTTATACTGGATGCCGTCCGGCCCGGTGAGCAGCACGCAGCTCTTCTCCGCGGTGCCGGTGTACCGCACGGTGATGTACCCCTGCCCGGCGTTGGAGCAGTCGATGGTGAGGAGGCTGTCCCCCACCGTCACGGTGCCGGGGGACTGGACCTCCAGCACCTGGGGGTCGTTGGGCCGCAGGGGCGCCGCCGGGGCCGCCGGGGCCGCCGTTTGGGCGGGGCGGCTCACCGCAGAGGATGTGGTGCGGGATTCCGTCCCCCCGCCGGAGCCAGGCCGGGTCAGGCTGGAGGCAGAGGGCCCCCCGCCGCAGCCGCACAGCAGCAGGCACAGCGCCACGGCCGCCGCCGCCCATCCGTGCCGTCGTTTCATGCAGGGTCCCTCCTTTCCGTTCCCGCGTTCATTGGGACTTTAGTATAGCACATCCCGGTCCAAAAGTACAGCCCTTTTCACAAGCAAATGCCCCCTCCGTTGCCGGAAGGGGCATGCCCGATGCCGTTTCGGTCATTTCGCCGCCGGCCCCATGGGGGAGCCGGGGAGGGTGCCGTTCTTGTTCAGCTGCTTCTCCAGGTCGTGCTGACGCTTCTTCTGCCGCACGATGTGTACCACCAGCACCACGACCAGCAGGACCAGAACGATCAGAGCCAGGATATCCCACAGGCAGAAACCAAAGGTGGTGTGAAAATACTGATGCATAATGACCTCCTTGAACCAGTGCCGCGCCCAATGCCGGCAGTCCGTTTGTCTTTTTTCCGGGGCCGAAGTCCTCCGCCCCTATATCCATTTATTTTATACAGAACCGGCGAAAAATGCAAGGTTCTTTCCCGACATTTCATGAATTTTGCCAGTTTCCACAAATTTTCACGTCCCATTTGGCATTTTTAATGTGAAGTAAAAAAGCTTGTCAATAAAATTATCCTGTAAAGCACCTGCACTTGTTGCAGCAGCTTTCCGCCCCTGTTCGGGGCCGTTCCGGCTCAAAACTGCCCGTAGATGAACGCGGCGGGGTCATATCCGGGCCCGTACTGCCCCAGCACCAGCACCCCAAACAGTAACCCGAACCAGATCAGCCACCGGAACACCAGGTTCTGCCGGGCGATCTGTTCCCGCACGCTGCCCCGCTCCTGCACGGCAGACACCCCCACCAGCAGCAGGATACAGGCCATCAGCAGCAGAAAATCGGGCCGGTCCAGGCCCAAAGCGTACAGCGAGCCGTCGAAAAAGATCTCCGGGTTGCGAGGCAGCAGTCCCGCCCGCAGGAAGCCCAGGGCCTGGGAGAGGCTGTCCGCCCGGAAAAACACGTTGCCCACCACTACCAGCACGAACACCCGCAGGGACTGGAACAGGTGCCAGCTGAAGGCATCGGTGCGGATCTTCAGCAGCCGGATGCATTTTCGGAACACCGGGGCCAGCACCTGAGCGGCGGCGATCATCCCCCAGAACCACAGGCCCATGCCCAAAATGTACTTCCAGCTGCCGCCGTGCCACAGGCCGATGAGCAGCCAGACACACAGCATCCCCAGCAGGCTGGGCAGCTGCCGGGCGGCCTTTTTGCCCACGTGCTCCCGCAGCCAGCGGGTGAGCCCGGCAAAGGGCCGGGAGCGCATCAGCGGATAGAGGAGATAATCCTTGAGCCAGGCGCCCAGGGTGATGTGCCACCGCTGCCAGAACTCCTGCACGCTGCGGGAAAAAAACGGTGTGCGGAAGTTCTCCGGCAGGGGGATGCCGTAGCACTCCGAGATGCCCAGAACGATGTCCATGCACCCGGAAAAATCGGTGTAGAGCTGCAAAGTGAACAGGGCCGCGCCGATCCAGACCAAAAAGCCCGGGTGGGCGGCGGGGTCGGCGAAAACGGTGTTGGCCACCACCCCGGCCCGGGCGGAGATCACCAGCTTTTTGAAAATGCCCCACAGCATCCGCTGCAAGCCGAAGGCCACCCGGCGGGAATCAAACCCATGGGGCGCGTAGAGCCGCTCGTGCATGTCCCGGTACCGAGCAATGGGCCCGGAGGTCAGCTGGGGGTAATAGCCCACGAACAGGGCGGTCTTCCACACGCTGGGCTGGATGGGGCAGATGTCCCAGTAGGCGTCCAGCAGGTACCCCACAGACTGCAGGGTGTAAAAGCTGATCCCCAGGGGGGCCAGCAGATCCGGGACAGGCAGGGGCCCCCACAGGCCGGTCCAGCCGCCCACCCGGTTGACGTTGCCCAGGAAAAAACCGGTGTATTTCAAAACGGCCAGCAGTCCCAGGTCCACCGCCAGCCCCACGGCCAAAGCGGCCCGTGCCCTCCCGGAGGACCCGTTTTCCCGGGCCCGGGCGATGCCCCGGGCGCACAGTGCCGTGGCGATCACGCCCAGGGCCAGGTAGACGACGGTGTAAGCCGGGGAGGACAGCCCGAAAAACACCAGGCTGCACCCCAGCAGCACCCCCCACTGACAGCGCTTGGGCAGCAGGTAGTACAGGGCCAGCGACAGGGCAAAAAAGACAAAAAACGGCAGGGATGTGATGGACACGGGCGCAAAGCCCCCTTTCCCGGCGCGGCAGACCGCCTACGGCCGTTGGGTCAGCAGTTCGATGAGACCGATCTGCGCGGAATAGAGAAACACCACCCGGGCCTCTCCGGGCACGGCCGGCGCTGCAGCGGGGTCATCGATGCGCATGAACCCGGCGTTTTCCAGCCGTTTCAGCTCCCCCTCCAGGTCGTCGGTCTCATAGCAGAGGTGATACGGGGTGTTCTTGAACTTTTTCAGCAGGCCCGCCACCACGGAGCGCTCCGACCGGGGGCACACCAGCTCCACGGTGCACGTCCCCAGCGTCCAGAAGGCGATGTCCGCGTCCCGGTCTGGGTCGTAGACCGCAGGGGAAGTCTCGGTGTAGCCCAGACGGGCAAACGCCTGCTGGGCGGGGGCAAGGTGCTTGACCAGATACCCCACATGATGCACCCGCATCATGCCGAAAGCGACCCGATCAGGTCCACCATGGCCCCCACGTTCTGCAGGCCCTGGACGGCCCGCATGTCGAACTTGATGCCGAATTCGTCCTCCACGGATGACAGCAGCATGATGTGGGACAGGGAATCCCAGTCCTCGATGTCGGCGGCGGTGGTGGTCTCCGACAGGGTGATGCTCTCGTCGTCGAACACGTCCCGGAAGACCTGGGTCAGCCGGGCAAAGATCTCGGTTCTGCTCACGAAGCTTGGCTCCTCTCTTGGGCGGGCCTTCGCTCCCCGAACGGCCCGGACTGTTTCTCAAATTGTACCACAACCCGCGGGAAAAAGCAACCTCCCCCCTACCTGAGGTCTGCCCCCCACATTTTTCCCCAAACGCTTTCCAAACGCCCCCAGGTGTGCTATACTAAACTTGACAAACCGCGGCTTGGACGCGAGAAGGAGGGCTTTTTGAATGCTGCAAGATGGGAAGATCCTGGTGGGCCGGGGAGACAACCCTGTCTACCTGCTGCCCGGCATGGCCAACCGCCACGGGCTCATCGCCGGGGCCACCGGCACCGGGAAGACCGTGACCCTGAAGGTGCTGGCGGAGGGTTTCTCCGAGCTGGGGGTGCCGGTGTTCCTGGCGGACATCAAGGGGGATGTCAGCGGGACAGCCCTGGCCGGCGCCGACAGCGACGCCGTGCGCCAGCGCCTGGAAGCCGTGGGGGTGGAGCCCGGTTCGTTCCGGTTCACGGGGGCCCCGTGCCGGTTCTGGGACGTGTTCGGCAAGGGGGGCATCCCCGTGCGGGCCACGGTGACGGATGTGGGCCCCCTGCTGCTCAGCCACCTGCTGGACCTCACCGACGTCCAGGAGGGGGTGCTGAACATCGCCTTCCGGGTGGCGGACGAGAACGGCTGGGAGCTCATCGACCTGAAGGACCTGCGGAGCCTGCTCACCTTTTTGGGCGAGCACCGGGGGGAACTGGTGCACACCTACGGCAACGTCTCCAGCCAGAGCGTGGGGGCCATCCAGCGGGCGCTGCTGGCCCTGGAGAACGACGGCGCCGGGGACTTCTTCGGCGAGCCCAGCCTGGACATCGCCGACTGGATGCAGCAGGCCCCGGACGGCCGGGGTCGGATCAACGTGCTGCACTGCGTGGAGCTGGCCCAAAAACCCCTGCTCTACGCCACCTTCCTGCTGTGGATGCTCTCGGAGCTGTTCGAGGAGCTGCCGGAGGTGGGGGACGGGGACAAGCCCCGGCTGGTGTTCTTCTTCGACGAAGCCCACCTGCTGTTTGCCAACGCCCCCAAGGCCCTGCTGGAAAAGGTGGTCCAGGTGGTGAAGCTCATCCGCTCCAAGGGGGTGGGGATCTTCTTCATCACCCAGAGCCCCGGGGACATCCCGGACCCGGTGCTGGCCCAGCTGAACAACCGCATCCAGCACGCCCTGCGGGCCTACACCCCCGCCGAGCAGAAGGCGGTGCGGGCCGCGGCCCAGAGCTTCCGGGCCAACCCCGCCTTCAAGACCGAGGAGGCCATCGGCACCCTGGGCACCGGCGTGGCGCTGTGCTCCATGCTGGACGCGGAGGGCGTGCCCACGGTGGTGGAAAAGACCACCATCTGCCCGCCGGCCAGCTCCCTTTCCGCCCTGGACGACGCCGCCAAGGCCATGCTGGTGGCCAATGACCCGCTGTACGCCAAGTACCGGGAGGCGGTGGACCCCCGGTCGGCGTATGAGATCCTCACCGAGCAGGCCGAAGCAGCCGCCGCAAAAGAGGCGGAGCTGGCCGCCGAAAAGGAGATGGAGGCCCAGCGCAAGGCCGCCGAAAAGGCCGCCCGGGAACAGGAAAAGGCCCTGCAGGCCCAGTACCGGGCCGAGGGCCGGGACAAAAACGGCCGCACCCCCATGGAGCGCAGCCTGCTGAAGGCCAGCCGGAACACCGTGCGGTCCGTGGGCCGGCAGCTGTCCGGGTCCATCACCCGGGGGTTGCTGGGCAACAGCAGCAAGACCGTGCGCAGCGCCGCCAGCACCTTCGTGGGGAACATGGTCAGCGACCTGCTGGGCGGGTTCTTCAAGTAACCCCAACCCGTCCGGAACCGGTCCCCTGCCCCGCCGCTGGGCCGCAAAACCGGCCTTGGCCCCCTCCCCTGCCCGCCTGGCGGGGCAAAGCCATGCAGCCCTGGGGAACAGCATCGGCGACCGGCCTGGCGGGTCCTGCAAAGTTCCCCAAACCGGCCGGGACCGGTCCCCTGCCCTGCCGCTGGGCCGCAAAACCGGCCTTGGCCCCCTCCCCTGCCTGCCTGGCGGGGCAAAGCCATGCAGCCCTGGGGAACAGCATCGGCGACCTGCTGGGCGGGTCCTGCAAAGTTCCCCAAACCGGCCGGAACCGGTCCTCTGCCCTGCCGCTGGGCCCCCAAACCGGCCCCGAACCCTGCTCCTGCCCGCCGCCTCAGTGGGGCGGGGCCATGAAGTCCCGGTCCACGGTGACGTCGGTGCGGGCCCCGGGGTAGAGCTCCCAAATGGCGGCGTCCAGCATGCGGCGCAGCTCCTTTTCGGAGATCTCCACCTGGGCGGGGAGGTAGCAGTCGAAGCCCACGGTGAGGGTCCCGTCCACCCGGGAGATGCGCGGGTCGTGGATGGCCAGGTCCGGGCTGATGGCCGACAGCCGCCGGAGGACGAAGCTGCGAAGCCGGTCCTCCTCGGTGTCGTCGGAGGAGACCGGGTCCAGCTGGAAGATCATGTGGATGCCGTATTCCTCCAGCAGGGAGCGGCTCAGGGCCTCCAGCTGCCGGTGGCGGATGCGGATGTCGTCCTCGGCGGCGATCTCCACATGGGCGCTGGCAAACTGGCGGCCGGGGCCGTAATCGTGGAGCATGAGGTCGTGGGTGTCCAGCACCCCGGGGCACTGGAGGATGGCCTGGCGCAGGGCGGCGATCTGCTCCCGGGCGGGCTTGCGGCCCAGCAGGGGGTCCAGGGCCTCCCGGATGAGGGAAACGCCGCTGTACAGCACGAACAGCGCCACGCCCGTGCCCAGCCAGCCGTCCAGATCCAGCCCGGTGGCCCGGGCCAGCCCTGCCCCCAGGAGGATCACCGCCGAGGCGATGGCGTCGTTGCGGCTGTCCGCCGCGGTGGCCGCCAGGGTCTGGGAGCCGATGCGCCGGCCGGTGGACCGGTTGAAGGCCATCATCCACAGCTTGAGCCCCACCGAGGCCCCCAGGGCCAGCAGGCTCAGGAGGGAGTAGTCCGGCAGCGCCGGGTGCAGGACCCGGTCCAGGCCGGTGCGCAGCAGCTCCACCCCCGCCAGGAGGATCAGCACCGACACCACCAGCCCCGCCACGTACTCGTACCGGCCGTGGCCGTAGGGGTGCTCGTCATCGGCGGGGCGGGCCGCCAGGCGGAACCCCAGCAGGGCGATGACGTTGGAGGCGGCGTCCGACAGGTTGTTGCAGGCGTCCGCCACGATGGCCACGGACCCCGCCAGCAGCCCCGCCAGCAGCTTGAACCCGAACAGCAGCCCGTTGCAGGCGATGGCCACCCCGTTGGCCAGCTGCCCGTAGGCCGCCCGCACGGCGGGATCCTCGGTGTCCTGGGCGTGGGGGATCCATCTGCGGGCCAGTCGATCCAGCATGTGTCCTGCCTCCTTCGTGTGTTTTTTTGACCGTCTTCCCAGTATAGGCAATCCGGGCGGCCCTGTCAAGGGCCCACCCCGGCGCAAACCCCACCGGATCCGTGCCAAAACGGACCGGGACCTGACCCGGAAAGGAGCATTTTCCCCATGAAAACCGTTTTGATCCCTCTGCCCAAGACCGTGGACCTGCACCCCGGCGCCTGCCCGGCGGACGCCCCCGTGACCCGGCGCACCGACCCCGCACTGGGGCCGGAGGCGTACCGCATGGAGCTCTCTCCGGCGGGCATCGTGCTCACCGGCGGCAGCGACCGGGGCGTGCTGTGGGCCGAACAGACCCTGCTGCAGCTGCGTTTGGGCAGCGGCGGCGCCCTGCCCTGCGGCGTCATCGAGGACGAGCCGGCCTACCCCTGGCGCAGCTTCCACCTGGACTGCTCCCGGCATTTCTTCTCCCTCCAGGAGGTGAAAAAGATGGTCCGGGCGGCGGCGTGCTTCAAGCTCAACCGCCTGCACTGGCACATCTCCGACGACCAGGGGTGGCGCATCGAATCCAAGGCCTTCCCCAAGCTCCATGAGATCGGCTCCCAGCGGGCGGGGGACACCTTCGGCAATTTCGACTCCCATGAGCCCTACGGCGGATACTACACCCGGGACGAGGTAAGGGAGCTGGTGACCTACTGCAAAGAGCTGGGCATCGAAGTGGTGCCGGAGATCGACGTGCCCGGCCATGTCAGCGCCATTTTGGCGGCCTATCCCGACCTGAGCTGCACCGGGGCCCCGGTGGCCGTGCAGACCGAGGGGGGCATCTTCCCGGACATCCTGTGCGCCGGGAAGGAATCGGTGTTCGCCTTTTTGGAGGCGCTGCTCGACGACGTGCTGGAGCTGTTCCCCGGGGACACGGTGCACATCGGCGGGGACGAGGCCCCCAAGACCCGCTGGAAGGAGTGCCCCCACTGCCAGGAGCGCATGCGGCAGGAGGGGCTGGAGAACCTGCAGCAGCTTCAGGGGTGGTTCCTCAACCGGGTAGCGGCGTTCCTCAAGACCCGGGACAAGCGGGCCGTGGTGTGGAACGAGGCCGCCTATGGCGGCAACCTGGACCCGGAGCTCCTGCTGCAGTTCTGGTTCCAGGACCGGGACGGCCAGGTGCGCCGCCACGCGGAAAAGGGCGGGCAGGTGATCCTCTCCCCCATCCGCAGCGCCTACTGCGACTATCCCCATGCGGCCATCACCCTGGAGAACGTGTACACCCAGGACCTGGCCCCGGAGGACCTGCCGGCCGGGGCGGTGCTGGGCACCGAGTGCCTGGCCTGGGCGGAATATCTGCGCACGGACCGGGAGCTGGAGCGCAAGGCGTGGCCCCGGTATGCCGCCAGCGCCGAGGCAGGCTGGTGCGGGCCCCGGCGGGAGGACTTCCCGGCGTTCCAAGCGCGGCTGCGGGAGCTCTTCCCCCTGTTTGCCCAGCTGGGGGTGGACGCCACCGAGCCGGACAGCTGGAACCCGGCTAGCCCCGGAGCCCAGGCGGAGATGGAGGCCTTCAAGGAGAATTTCACCCCGGAGCTGATGGCCCGCTACCGGTCGGCGCAGCAGGATATCTGACCGGCGAGCCTAGGCGGGTGTCTTCCCGGGACCGAAGGTGCGCCGGGCAAAGCGCCGGTACACCAGGAGGGACAGGGCCACGGTGAGCACGTCTGCGGTGACCTGGGCCCAGACGATGCCGTACATGCCCACCAGGAAGTTGAGCAGGAACAGCATGGGGATGTTGAAGCCCAGCCAGCGGGTGACGCCCAGGAACAGGGCGTGGCCGCCCCGGCCGAAGCCGTTGAACAGGTAGACGTGGAAAAAGCTGAGGAACATGAGGGGCGTGGCCAGCACCCGGGCCCGGAGGAACACCGTGCCCAGGGCCACGGTCTGGGCGTCGCCGATGAAGACCCGCATGATCTGCCCGGCGAAGAGCTCGTACAGCAGGATGCTGACCCCGGCGCACAGCAGCCCCAGGCGCAGGGAGTAGTTCTTGACAGAGCGCATCCGGGCGAAATCGCCGGCGGCGTAGTTGTAGGCGATGATGGGCATCATGCCCTGGCAGATGCCCACTCCCACATTCAGCGGCAGGCGCTCCACCTTGAGCACGATGCCGATGGCCGCCAGGGCGATGTCGGTGTAGCCGGACATGAGGCGGTCGATGACCACGTAGTCCAGGTCAAACAGCAGCGTGGACACCGCCGAGGGGATGCCCACCGCGAAAATGCCCAGCAGGCTGGCCTTTTGGGGCAGCTGCAGCGGCGGGCCCAGCCGCAGGACGGAGCCGGACCGCCGCAGGCCCCGGAGCACGAAGGCAAAGTAGCCGCAGACCAGGCAGTTGGACAGGAAGGTGGCGCCCCCCGCCCCCAGGATCTCCAGGCCGTCGGGGAGAAGGACGAACATGAAGAGGGGATCCAGGCCGATGTTGATGAGGCCGCCCATGGTGATGCCCAGCCCCGCCCGGCGGGACTCCCCCACGCTGCGCAGGAGGTTCGCCAGGGTGTTGGAGAGGACCGTGGGCACCCCGCCCAGGACGATGACGAAAAAGGCGTAGCCGCTGGCATAGCGGTAGGTGTCCGGCCCGGCCCCCAGAAGGGTCATCAGCGGGCGCATGAACACCAGCACCACCACCGAGAACACCGCCGCCGTGCCCATGCCCAGATAGACGCAGAAGCTGTACACCTTCCGGGCCTCCTGGGGGCGTTTCTCCCCCAGCAGGCGGGAGATGAGCGCCCCGCCGCCGATGCCCGAGAGCCCCGCCAGGGACAGGGTGATGTTGAAGATGGGCAGGATCAGCGAGGCCCCTGCCACCATGTACGGGTCGTTGGTGCGGCCGATGAAAAACGTGTCCGCCATGTTGTAGATCAGCACGATGAGCTGGCTGATCACCGTGGGCACCGCCATGGTGCGCACCGCGCGGCCCACCGGCATGCGCTCGAATAATTCTACGTTGGTCTCCTTCTCCATAGACGCAATCCCTCCCTGATGTTTGTGCGGCCGGCCCGCCGGTCGGTGACAAGGCATTTCCCTTTACAGATACCGGCCGGTGAGGCTCTCCGGGCAGTCCCGCAGGGCCTGGGGCGGCCCGCAGGCCACGATGCGGCCCCCCAGCTCGCCCCCGCCGGGGCCCAGATCGATGCAGTAATCCGCGCTGCGGATCACATCCAGGTCGTGCTCGATGACGATCACCGTGGCGCCGCTGTCCGTGAGAGTGCGGAACACCCGCAGCAGCACCGCCACGTCCAGGGGGTGCAGGCCGATGGTGGGCTCGTCGAACACAAACACCGTGTCCGCCTGGCCCCGGCCCATCTCCCCGGCCAGCTTCAGGCGCTGGGCCTCGCCGCCGGAGAGACCGGGGGTCTCCTCCCCCAGGGTGAGATAGCCCAGGCCCAGGTCGTGGAGGACCTGCAGCCGGCGGCAGACGTTGGGCAGGTCCTGGCAGGCCGCCAGGGCCTGGTCCACGCTCATGGCCATGAGCTCCGGCAGAGAGACCGCCGGGCCCCCATGCTTCCCCACCCGCCGGATGCCCTCCGCGGCCTTGGCGTAGCGGGAGCCCCGGCACTCCGGGCAGGGGATGTCCACATCCGGGAGGAACTGGACATCCAGGCTGATGGAGCCGGTGCCGTCGCACACAGGGCAGCGCAGGCGGCCGGTGTTGTAGGAAAAATCCCCCGCCTTGTACCCGGCGGCCCGGGCGGCCTCGGTGCGGGCAAAGGCCCGGCGGAGCTCGTCGTGGACGTCGGCGTAGGTGGCCACGGTGGAGCGGATGTTGATGCCGATGGGGGTGGCGTCGATGAGGCGGACCCGGCGGATGCCCTCCGCCGAGACGGACCGGACGTGGGCCGGGAGCTTCTCCCCCCGGAGCTGGCTCTCCAGGGCGGGGACCAGGCTCTCCAGCACCAGGGTGGTCTTGCCCGAGCCGGAGACCCCCGTGACGGCGATGAGCCGACCCTTGGGGAGGTCCACCTCCAGAGGGGCCACGGTGTGGATGGGGCCGGTGGACAGGCGGATGCGGCCCAGCTGGAAGATCTCCTGGGGCGGGAGGGGCCGGGGATCGCAGGCGGTGGCCCGGCCGGCCAGGAAGGGGCCGATCTTGGAATGGGGGTCGGCCTGCACCGCGGCAATCTCCCCCTGGGCCAGGAGCTCGCCCCCGCCGGCGCCGGCGTCGGGGCCCAGCTCGATGAGCCAGTCCGCATGGGCGAGGATCTGCAGGTCGTGGTCCACCAGGATCACGGAGTTGCCGTCCGCCACCAGGTCGTCCATCACCCCGGTGACCCCCCGGAGATTGTGGGGATGCAGCCCGATGGAGGGCTCGTCCAGGACATAGAGGACGCCGGTGGTGCGGTTGCGCACGGCCCGGGCCAGCTGCATCCGCTGGCGCTCGCCGGTGGAGAGGGTGGAGGATCCCCGGTCCAGGGTGAGGTACTCCAGGCCCAGGTCCATCAGGCGTTGGGCGGCGTGGAGGAAGGATCCGCAGATGCTCTGCGCCATGGGGCGCATCGCCTCCGGCAGCGTGCCGGGGACGCCCTCCACCCAGCGGACCAGCTGGGCCAGGGGCATTTGGCAGGCTTCGGCCAGGGAGATCCCCCGAAGTTTGGGGGCCCGGGCCTCCGGGGAGAGGCGGCTGCCGCCGCATTCCGGGCAGGGACCGGTCTTCAGGAATTTCTCCACCCGCTTCATGCCCTTCTCGTCCTTGACGTGGGAGAGGGCGTTCTCCACGGTGTACACCGCGTTGAAGTAGGTGAAATCCATCTCCCCGGCGGTGTTGGTCTTCTCGTTGTGGTAGAGCAGGTGGTATTTGTTCGCGGGGCCGTGGAGCACCAGCTCCTTTTCCCGGTCCGTCAGGTCCCGGAAGGGCACGTCGGTGCGCACGCCCAGGTGGTCCCGGGCGATGTCCTTCATCAGGGACCACATCAGCGTCTGCCAGGGGGCCACCGCCCCCTGGTCGATGGTCAGGGAATCGTCGGGGATCAGGGTGGATTCGTCCACGGTGCGCACGGTGCCGGTGCCGTCGCAGTGGCGGCAGGCGCCGGTGGAGTTGAAGGAGAGCTCCTCTGCGCCGGGGGCGAAAAAGTGCGCCCCGCAGGTGGGACAGACCAGCTCCTTCCCCGCGGCCACCGCCAGAGTGGGCGGCAGGTAGTGCCCATTGGGGCAGCGGTGGGAGGCCAGGCGGGAGAACATCAGCCGCAGGTTGTTGAGGAGCTCAGTGCCCGTGCCGAAGGTGGAGCGGATGCCGGGGACGCCGGGGCGCTGCCGCAGAGCCAGGGCCGCCGGGACGTAGAGCACCTGGTCCACCTGGGCCTTCTCCGCCTGGGTCATGCGCCGGCGGGTGTAGGTGGAAAGGGACTCCAGGTACCGCCGGGAGCCCTCCGCGTAGAGCACGCCCAGGGCCAGAGAGGACTTCCCCGAGCCGGACACCCCGGCGACGCCCACGATGCGCCCCAGGGGCACGTCCACGTCGATGTTTTTCAGGTTGTGCACCCGGGCCCCCCGGACTTCGATGTGCCCCGGGGCGGGTCTCTTTCGGTCATCCATCTTTCCAAACTCCCTTTCCGGCGCGGCTGCCGCGCCCAGGATCCAAGTGTTCCGTGCATACCCCGTTATTGTACCACCCGGCGGGCTCCGGCGCAAGCCGAAGGTGGGGCTCTTCCCGGCAGCGGGGCACAAGACCGGAAAAAAGCGGGTACCGGCCGGCGCCGGTCTCCATCCAAAACAGAGAGGAATGCGACGCAGTGAACGGAGAAAAGGCAAAATACATCCTGGCCGTGGTGCTCTACGGCACCATCGGCATGCTGCTGCACTACATCACCCTGCCCTCCGAGGTGGTGGTGCTGTGCCGGGGCGTCATCGGAACGGGGACGATCCTCATGGTGATGCTGGCCCGGCGCAGGCCGCCCCGCTGGCGGACGATCCGGCCCCACCTGCCCATTTTGGCGGTCTCCGGGGCGTGCCTGGGGCTCAACTGGATCTTCCTGTTCGCGGCGTACCGGGCCACCACCGTGGCCGTGGCCAGTCTCTGCAACTACATGGCCCCGGTGCTGGTGATCGCCGTGTCCCCGGCGGTGTTCGGGGAGCGGCTCACCCGGCGGAAGGCGGGGTGCATCCTGGCGGCGTTTGCGGGGATCGTGCTGGTCTCCGGGGTGCTGGAGAGCACCGGAGAAGTCCGCCTGGGCGGGATGGCCCTGGGGCTGCTGGCGGCGCTGTGCTTCGTGGGGATCATCCTCTGCAACAAGAAGTGCACGGGGATCGACCCCCTGGAAAAGACGGTCTGCCAGCTGGCGGTGTCCGCCTGCGTGGTCCTCCCCTATGTCCTGTGGATGGAGCGGGGCACGGCGCTGACCTGGGGCCTGCGCTCCATCGTACTGGTGCTGGTGCTGGGCGTGGTCCACACCGGGGTGGCGTACATCCTGTACTTCGGCGCCATGGCCCGGATCCCGGTGGAATCGGTGGCGCTGCTGGGGTATCTGGAGCCGGTGGTCTCGGTGGTCACCTCCGCGCTGATCCTCCGGGAGCCCATCACGGCCCTGGGCGTGCTGGGGGCGGTGCTGATCCTGGGGGCGGCTGCCTACAGCGAGCTGGCCCCCTGAAAGCGCCAAAAAAAGCAGGAGCGCCGGGGCTCCCGCTTTTGGACCGGCAGATGACGGCTCACCGGCCGGCGTACCGGGCGATGATCTGGGCCATCTGGGGACGGTTCTGCTCCATCTCGGCCACCAGCTTGAACTGGTTCCGGGCGCGGTCCAGGTTGTGCTGGGGATAGGCCACGCGGAAATAGACGTCGCCGTTGAGGTAGTCCGCCAGGAAACGGATGCCCACCTCGTAGGTCATGAGGATGGCCCCGTCCGGCAGGGTGTCCAGCTCCGTGGGGGTCAGGGCCCGGCCCGCCGCGGAAAGGAACCCCTGGGCAAAGGCCGCAAAGCGCTCCAGGTCAAAATGGACGATGGAGAGGTCGGTCTCGTCCTCGGCGGCGGTGGTGGCCCCCGCCCGGATGGCGTCGCCGAAATCGAAGGCCGTCAGCCCCGGCATGACCGTATCCAGGTCGATGACGCACACGGCCTTGCCGGTGAGGTCGTCCATGAGGATGTTGCTCATCTTCGTGTCGTTGTGGGTGACCCGCAGGGGCAGTTCCCCCTGCTCCAGCAGGCGCATCAGCGTGCCGCAGCGCTCCTCCCGGGCCTGAGCGAATGCGATCTCCGGCGCCACAGACTTGGCCCGGCCCTTCACGTCCTCCCGGATGGCGGTCTGCAGCTGGGCGAACCGGACGGGGGTGTTGTGGAAGTCCTGGATGATCTTGTACAGGGTGTCTGCAGGGTAGTCATCCAGCAGCTGCTGGAACCGGCCGAAGGCGCTGCCGGCCTCCCGGAGCATATCCAGGCTCTGGGCCTCCTCGTGGGAGGACGCCCCGCTGATGAAGGTGGTGCACCGCCAGTAATTGCCCTGGTCGTCCACAAAACCGTTAGTGCCGGCCACCGTGGGCCGCACCGTCAGGGTCTCCCGGTCGGGGTCTCCCCCGATGCGCCGCAGCTTGGCCTGCAGGAAGGTCGTGACGGAGTAGATGTTTTCCATCACGTGCTCCGGAGACGGGAACACGAACCGGTTGACGCGCTGGAGCACGAAGTCCCCCTCGGGGCAGGTGATCTTGAAGGTATCGTTGATGTGACCGCTTTCCAGCAGCTCTACGCGCTGGGCCGCAAGGCCGAAGGCGTCCAGGATCTGCTGGGTGACCTGAATTCGGGTCTGCATAGGTATCCATTCCTCTCTGATTGTTGATGCAACGCGTCAGAAACGCAGTTTTGCCTGTAAGATCTGCTCCGTGCCGGAGGCAGAAAGGGTCAGGCTGCCGCTGTGCAGCCCGATGATCTCCTGGGTCAGCTCCAGGCCGGCCAGGTCTCCCCCGCGGTCGGGCTCCTCAAACAGCTGCCGCCACACCTGGGAAAGGGTCTTGCCCCGGACGGAGGACCGGCGCTTTTTGGGGGCCTCGGCGGAATAGACCGCCTCGAAGGCCAGGGAATCGGGAGACGGAAAGGCGGTGAAGCGCACCCGGCGCTCTCCGGAAAAGGCCGCGGCGTCCCGGCAGGCCCGGGCCAGGATCTCCCGGGTGATGACACAGATCTCGTCGGGGCTCAGGGGGGTGCCGTCCACCACCGCGTTGCAGGAAAAGGCGATATCGTTCTGCCGGGCAAAGGCCGCCTTCATGGCGATGACCGCGTTGAGCACGGGGTCCGTGTGGAAGGTCTCCAGGGCCGGGGAGCGCTGCAGGTTCTCCTTGGCGGTGACGATGTACTCCGCGATGCCCCGGGTATCCCCGGCGGTGAGCAGGGTGGCCACGGTGTCCAGGGCATAGCCGCTCTCCATCCGGGCGGAACGGACCTCCCGCAGGGCGGCATGCAGGTCCGAGATGTTGTCCTGCTCCAGCTCCATCAGCCGGATGCGGGACAGCTGGGCATCGGTGCGGGCCCGGAACCGGCCCGCGTGGTACACGCTGCGGAAGGAAAACAGCAGCAGGGCGTAGCAAAGGGCGGTCAGCAGCAGGCGCTGGGCGGGGACGTTCCCCCGGAAGAGGAAGTCCGCCCGGCCGTCCAGGATGAGCCCCAGGACCGCCAGCAGCAGGCACATGCCCACCAGGAAAGCGGAAGCGCCCCGGTCGCTGAAATGCCGGAGGGGATGGTACAAAAACAGGACGATCAGCAGCGTCCACAGCAGGAAGAACAGCACCGTGAGGAACCCGCCCAGCCCGCCTGCCACCGAGAAGGGCAGGGCGTCCAGGAACAGGGGGATGAAGAGCTCCGCCGCCGCGGCATTGACCACCGAGAGCCCCGCCACGAACAGCTGCTGCAGGGGGGGATCCACAAACAGGAACAAGCTGCCCAGAAAGAACACCCCGCCGCCCACCAGCCCGGGCAGATAGGGGGCCAGCGGCCCGCCTTTGCCCCGGAGGACCAGGGCCAGCACCAGGGCCAGGAGATACAGCCCGCCGCAGCCTGCCGCCGTCACCCAGGACCGAAAGCGGTCCGTCAGCAGCGTCAGGAACATGCCCGCCGTGCACAGCAGCAAAACAGATGGATGGATCATCCCAATCCCCCTCTTTCTCGTAGAGATCCGGTCAAACGGCGGCGCAGGCCGGCCGAAAAAAACAGGTTCGGGCGCGCAGACGCACCGAAACAGGTTTATTATACCAGGATCGCGTTGCGCAGCAACGCAACCCATGCGCTTTTTCCATGAGGAAAAGCGCAACCCTGGTTCAATGTTCTCCGAAACGGTCCAAATCTTTGATTTGGCCACCGTTTCGTGAGGTCATTATACCATAGTTTTCCGGGAAACACAATCGCTTTTCGGGATTTCTCCCGGCATCCGGACGAAAAAGCGGGAAACGGGCCAAACCCGATTGACAGCCGAACCGGTTCTATGGTATATTTGGAGCGGAAAAATCTTCCGGAGGATCCGGTCCGGAGCGGCTTGCTGCGGCGCTTTTTCGCCCGGGAGCTGTGCCCGGCAAAGGGGGGTACCGGCATGAAAAAATGGATCTGTACAGGCATTGCCTGCCTGCTGGTCGCGGTGTTTCTGGGCGGCACGGTGTTGATCGGCCAAAACACCGGGAGCTTTGGCCTGCAGGCGCTGCAGGAGGGCGGCCGGGAGGCCCGGGGGGGCTATTTCACCTACGTCTACACCTGGGACCTGGAGGAGAGCGAGCTGGAGGGCCTGCACATCGACTGGGTGTACGGCCCCGTGGAGATCGAGATCACCGAGGGCACCGTGCTGCGGCTGACCGAGCGGGCCAGCCGGGAGCTGGACACCCAGAGCAAGCTGTCCTATTCCTCCTCCGGGGACATTTTGGAGGTCAAATGGGGGGCCGGGCTGACCCTGCTGGGCCGGCTGGACTCCATGGAAAAGCACCTCACCGTAGAGCTGCCCCGGGTGCTGGCTGAAAACATGACGGAATGCACCTGCCAAAACGTCAGCGGAAACATCCGGGCACAGGGCCTGCGGGCCGAGGAGATGCGGATCGCCTCCACCTCGGGGGATCTGCTGCTGGGCGACCTGTCCGCCGAGACGGGCAGCTTTTCCTCCGCCAGCGGGGACATCTCCCTGGACGGGGCGACCTGCACAGAGGAGCTGCTCCTGTCCGATCCCTCCGGCGCCATGGAGGTGGAGCGGATCACCGCACGGAAGCTGACCCTGAAGACCGTCACCGGCAGCGCCCGGTTCGACGGCCGGGCGGCGGTGGTCCAAGGGAGCTCCGTTTCCGGGGACCTGTCCCTCACCCTGGCGAACAGCCCGGACCAGGTGCAGCTGGAGAACGTCTCCGGCGGCCTGGAGCTGCTGGTGCCCCAAAACGCGGGCTTTACGGCCCGGCTCACGGCGGTGTCCGGCAAGACCGCTCTGGGCTTTCCGGCCCAGACCCTGCCCGACGACACCCTGCGGGTGGGCTCCGGTGCAGGGGCATTCACACTGACCACCGGCTCGGGGGCCATCCGGCTGGGACCGTCCGACGCATCGGGCGCATATACTGAGTAACGGCGGGAGGGCTGCCCATGTACGGCGCGATCTTGGGGGACATCGCCGGCTCCCGGTTCGAGTTCACCCGGCCCAGCGACTTCAACTGGAAGACCGTGGAGCTGTTCGGCGGCATGTGTACCTACACCGATGACACGGTCCTCACCGTGGCCACAAAATACGCCGTCTTGAACGGTCTCCCCTATGCCAAGGCCTACGGCCTGTTCGGCAGGCGGTACATCCACGTGGGATACGGGAACATGTTCCTCAACTGGCTCAACGCCCACAGCGAAAAGGGCTACGGCAGCTACGGCAACGGCTCCGCCATGCGGGTGTGCTTCATCGGGGAGCACTTCGACACCCTGGAGCAGGTGGAGCGGGAGGCCGAGGCCAGCAGCCTCTGCACCCACAGCCACCCGGAGGGCATCAAGGCCGCCAAGGCCACGGCGGCGGCGGTCTATCTGGCCCGCACCGGCGCTTCCAAGCGGGAGATCGCCGGGTATCTGCACAAGACCTACGGCTATGCCGTCCGCAAGCCGCTGGCGTTCTACCGGCCCCGGGGCAGGTTCGACGTCACCGCCATGGGCACCATGCCCCTGGCCATTCGCTGCTTTTTGGAGTCGGAGGACTGGGAGAGCTGCATCCGCAACGTGTTCAGCGTGGTGTGCGACACCGACACGGTGGCCTGCATCGCCGGGAGCATGGCGGATGCCTTTTACGGCGGCACGGGCCTGGATGAGGACGCGCTGCTGCAGCGGTTCCTCATCAAACCAAACGATTTGGGCATTTTCGACACGTTTTTGTATGAGTGGGCGGTGAAGCGCCCACAGGAGGAGGGGTCCTCATGATCGTTCAAACCTACCAGTCCAAGCTGGTCGTGCAGATCCTACGCTCGGGAAAGGAATACCGGGCCAAGCCCAACCTGACCCTGCGGGGGGAATACGACGCCATGATCGATATGCTGGGCCTGCACTGCGAGTGCCCCATTTTCGGCGTGCTCAAGGGCAAAAAGCAGAACACCGGGGGCAAGGTCTCCGGGGCCTACCGGCTGACGCTGGACGTGCCCGAGGACCAGCTGAAGCTCACCGAATACAGCCAGTGGGCGGATTTCCTCTACGCCTTCCGGTTCACCATGCCGGGCAATTACAAGGCCCTGCGACCGGACTGCGAGGAGATCACCGTGCGGCAGTACAACGACCTGCTGGAGGCCATCCGCACCCCGAAGAAGCCCTCCCAGTACGAGACGCCCCAGGTAATCCTGGAATGCATCCGGCCCCAGTGGGTCCAGCGCATCCAGAAGATCCGCCCGCTGGGGCCGGTGGGGCGGCTGCTGGCCCGGCTGCACGGTCAATAACCGAATCAAAACGCCCCTTTGTGGGCCAGCTCGTCCGACTGCATGTATGCGCCTTTTAGCCCACCCGGGAGATCGCCTCCTTTGCGCTGAAAGGGACATGAACCCCCCTGGCGCCAGATCGGCATATAGACAGCGATGTTTTCGCACAATTTGCTGCAGCGCCCGAAACACCCCAAAAACGCTCTTTTGCAATAATATACCATGCACGCCGGACGCAAGCGAAAAAAGCCACCATGTGGCTGGAACACGGAGGAACCCCATGCAGATCACGATCCAAAAACTGACCCTGTCCAATGGGGCAGACTTTTTTGATTTCTTTGACAACAGGGCCTTTTCAGACGGTTCACCGAACGCGCCCTGTTACTGCAACGCATTTTATCTGACGCCCCAGGAGGTCTGTGACGGCATCGGAGCCCGGGCGGACGCGCTGGGCGGAGGCCTGACGGGCATGACGCAGGCCCTCAGGGAATCTGCACAGGAACTCATCGAAAAAGGGATCATGCAGGGCTATCTGGCCTATGTGGACGGCGTGGCCATGGGTTGGTGCCATGCCAACGACCGGCAGAATTTCGTCCGCGCAGGCTCGTTTATCCCCTATGAGAAACGGGACGAGGACTACTACATTTCGAATGGCCAGCCCGGAAAGGTCAAGTCCCTGGTCTGCTTTGAGATCGCCCCGGAATACCGTGGAAAGGGCCTCGCCAAGGCCCTGCTGCACCGGGTCTGCGAAGACGCTGCCAACGACGGTTTTGCCTTTGTCGGGGTGTACCCCCGGAGAACGGAAAGCTATTCCGTCCTGGATTTTACCGGACCGATGGAGATGTACCGTCATTTCGGCTTTCAAGAAACAGAGCGGCACGGAAACACCGTTGTGATGCGGAAGAAATTACCGTGAATGGACGGGCATCCCGATCCGCAAAAAACATAGGATCACAAAAACAGAAAGGGGCACGCGCATGGGCAAGTACATTTTGAGCATCGATCAGGGCACCACCAGCTCCCGGGCGGTGGTGTTCGGGGCCGACGGAGCCATCGTCTCCATGGGGCAGCAGGAGTTCACCCAGATCTACCCGCAGCCCGGGTATGTCGAGCACGACCCGAAGGAGATCATCGACACCGTCCTGTCCGCCATGCGGCAGGCGGTCCACGGGGGCTCGGTCCCCCCGGAGGAGATCGCCGCCATCGGCATCACCAACCAGCGGGAGACCACCCTGGCCTGGGACCGGGAGACCGGCGAACCGGTGTGCAACGCCATCGTGTGGCAGTGCCGCCGCACGGCGCCCCTGTGCGAGGAGCTGCGCGCCCAGGGCCTGGAACAGCAGATCCGGGACACCACCGGCCTGCTCATCGATCCCTACTTTTCCGGCACCAAAATGAAGTGGATCCTGGATCACGTCCCCGCAGCCCGGGAGCTGGCCAAAAACGGCCGGCTGTGTCTGGGCACCGTGGACGCCTGGCTCATTTTCAACCTCACCGGCGGGCGCACCTTCGTCACCGATGTGACCAACGCCTCCCGCACCATGCTGTTTGACATCCGCAAACTGGACTGGGACGAGACCCTGCTCCGGGTGCTGGGCATCCCCCGGGAGGCGCTGCCCCGGGTGGCCGCCTCCGGCGAAGTGGTGGGCAGCTGCCTGCCGGAGCTGCTGGGCACCGAGATCCCCATCGCCGGCATCGCCGGGGATCAGCACGCCGCCCTGTTCGGCCAGTGCTGCTTTGAAACGGGCATGGCCAAGAACACCTATGGCACCGGCTGCTTCGTGCTGATGAACACCGGCAGCCAGGCGGTCCCCTCTCAAAACGGGCTCATCACCACCGTTGCCTGGATGCTGGACGGCCAGCCCACCTACGCCCTGGAGGGCAGCGCCTTCAACGCCGGGTCCGCCATCCAGTGGCTCCGGGACGAGCTGGAGCTCATCCGGACCCCCCAGGAGGCCGACGCCCTGGCGGAAACGGTGCCCGATACTGCGGGGGTCTCCTTTGTCCCGGCCTTCACCGGCCTGGGCGCCCCCTATTGGGACATGTATGCCCGGGGCGGGCTGCTGGGCCTCACCCGGGGAGCCACCCGGGCCCACATCTGCCGCGCCGTGCTGGAAAGCATCGCCTTGGAGAGCTGGGATCTGGTCCATCTCATGGAGCAGGAATCCGGCATGGCCATCTCCCAGCTGCGGGTGGACGGCGGCGCCTCCCGCAGCCGGTTCCTGATGCAGTATCAGGCCGACCTGCTGGACAAGGCCGTGCTGCGCCCCCAGGTGCTGGAGACCACGGCATTGGGCGCTGCCATGCTGGCAGGGCGCACCGTGGGCCTGTGGAAGGATCCCGAACAGCTGACGGCCCTCTGGCGTCCGGATGCCCAGTTCCAGCCCCACGCCGCCCCGGACCGGCGTGCCGAGGACCTGGCCCGGTGGCACCGGGCCGTAGAGCGCTGCGGCGGTTGGGTCCAGCCGGAAGCATGACCCGGCCCCGTGCCCGCGAGCAAATGAGATTTTTTTAGTTTTTTTCGTTTTTCCCTTGACAATCTCGGTTTTTTTGATATAATAGTTCTGCTGTCCCAAGGGAAGCAGGACAAAGCGGTATTGTGTAATGGTAGCACAGCAGACTCTGACTCTGTTCGTCTGGGTTCAAATCCTGGTACCGCTGCCAGAAGCCTCGGCCCTGCCGAGGCTTGTTTTTTCGAGGTGTGGCTCAGTTTGGTAGAGCGCTACGTTCGGGACGTAGAAGTCGCAGGTTCAAATCCTGTCACCTCGACCATATCGAGTGTTCATAAGGGATTTCACCTTATGAACGCTCGATTTCTTTTTACCTATGTATGAGCAGGCAGATTCCCTCTTGCGGTGCCCGAAAAAGCCTGCGGGCGCCTACCGGCGCTGTTCCTTGGCTTTTTCGACCGCTGCGCCAACCCCGCCTCGCTGTGTCCGCCACCGGCGGCTCTCGGCGGGGTTGCCTGCTCTTTGTTTATGCCGTCTGCCGGTCGGTCAGGTACGAAACGGCAACGCCCTTGCGGGTGTCGGCGGTGTAGTTTTCCCTCGGCGGCGCAGCCGGCATCTCGATATACCCCACAAAGCGGTAGTAGATCAAAATTCGTTGGGTGCGGCTCTTGCCCTTACCCTCCGTCTCGAACACGTCAATGTGGTCGATGAGTTCTCGCAACAGCGGCGCTGTCAGATGCTCCATCCGCATGAACTGCCGCACAGCTTCGATAAAGCCGTCCCGTTCCTGCTTCTGCTGTCCCGATTCCGCCAGCTTCCTTCGCAGGGCGGAGATTTTGGACTTTAGCTCTAACCGCTCCGTTTCGTATTTGTGCGAAAGCTGCATGAACCACTCATCGCTGACCTTGCCCGTGGCGTTGTCCTCGTAGAGCTTTTCATAGAGACTGGCAACGGTCTCGTTTCGGGCGATTGCCTTTTGCAGTTCCGCTTCGTTTTGCTTCTGCTCTTTCAGCAGTTCCTTGTTGCTCTTTTGGGCAAGCAACTCGGCAAATGCGCCCTCGTCCCGTTGCAGCATTTCCGCCATACGACGAAGCTCCAGCGTCACCACCTGTTCGACGGCGTCCGCTCGGATATAATGCCGTCCGGGACAGCTGCCACGGTAGTCCACGGCATTGTTGGCACACACGAAATAGTGAATGTCCTTGTTGATCGTGTTGGTGTGATACCGTAGCTTTTTGTGGCAGTCCCCGCAGAACATCAAGTCGCAGAAAATACTTTTGGCTCCGTTCTCCGGCTTTGGCGCCCGGCGTTTCGTTTTTGCGATGCGCTTTTGTACCGTTTCAAAGTCTGACCGCTGAATGATCGGTTCGTGAACGTCTTTGAACACCGCCCAGTTTTCCGGGGCGTTTTCCAGCCTCGCTTTGTTCTTGAAGGACTTGGAGTAGGTCTTGAAGTTGATGACGTCGCCGCAGTATTCCTGCTGGGTCAAAATCTTCTGCACGGTGGTCTTGCACCACCTATACGGATTTGGCTGGATCTTTTTGCCGCCTCTCGGCAAGCCTTTACTCTGCCAGTACGCCATTGGAACAAGCACCTTGCGTTCCTGCAAAATACGGGCTATTGTTTCCGCTCCCTTGCCCTCTAAGGCCATTTAGAAAACGTCCTTGACAATGGCTTCCGCTTCCGGGTCGACGATCCACTTTTTCTTGTTTTCGGGACTTTTCATATACCCGTAAGGCGGTTGTGACAACGGCTCTCCGGCGTTCCCTCGCAGGCGATGGGAGGATCGCACCTTTTTGGATATATCCCTCGCATACATCTCGTTGAGAATGTTCTTGAAGGGTGCTATTTCGCTTTCACCCTCATCGCTGTCGATGCCGTCGTTGACGGCAATGAAGCGCACGCCGTGGTCGGGAAAGTAGCTGTCGGTGTAATTGCCGACGGACACATAATCTCTGCCAAGACGGGACAAATCCTTTACCATTACAGCGGAAACGTAGCCCATTTCAATATCCGAAAGCAGCTGCTGAAAACCGGGGCGGTTAAAGTTAGTGCCGGTATACCCATCATCTATGTAAAGGTCGTCTTTGATACAATTTGATTATCCCTATACAATTTGATTTTTCCCTTACACTTTTTGATTTTTCTCCAAGAGGGGGTTCAAATTCAAAACGGCAAGAAAAAATCCCCCGCCGCCGGATATCTTTCCAGGCAGCGGGGGATGTAATTTTATGCTCGAATTTCCGTCCCGTCCTTAAAGGTGAAACGGACATCTTCCTTATTGAAAACAGTGACATAGTCCACCAGACTTATCCAAAGGCTCTCGTCAAACTCAGTACACAGACCGTCCTGCTTTTCCAATTCGGCGAGGAACATCTCGACCTTTTCACGCTGCGCCTGTTTCTCAACGATGGCGTGGCTGACCACATCCAGCCGTTCCTTTGTCCTGTCAAATCTCTCGACCAGCCCGTCATACCGTTTTTGGTACTCTGTCTGGTCGAGGGCTTTATGGGCGTTCTCACTGACGCATTGTTGCACCATCTCCGCCACCACATTTAGTTCTTCCTGGAGTTCCGTCCGCTCTGTTTCCAGTGCGGTGGTATAGTAGAGCGCGTTCTTGATGGCTTGAAAGTTAGCGATGATCTCATCCTTTTCCGTAAAGAGGATATTGACCGCCTTTATAAAGAGCCGCTGAATGGCTTCCTCGTCCAGATGAGGCGTGGAGCATTTCTCTCCACCATCAAACTTGTGATTGCACTGCCAGATCGTCCTGCGGTATTTACTGTTGGAGTGCCATACCTTTGAACCGTACCAGCTTCCGCAATCCCCGCATTTTATTTTGCTGGAAAAGATACTCACGTTGCTGACTCGGTTCTTTCCCGGATGCCGGACGGCCATTTGCCTCTGTACCATATCGAAAACTTCCGGCGTTATGATCGCCTCGTGATTGCTCTCTACATAATACTGCGGGACTTCACCCTCGTTTACCTTTTTCTTTTTGGATAAGAAGTCGACCGTATAGACTTTCTGCAAAAGTGCGTCGCCCTTGTATTTCTCGTTGGTGAGGATACTCTTTATTACGGTCGTTCCCCATTTTTCTTTTCCGCCCGGAGATGGGATACCCTCGCTCATGAGCTTCTTGGCAATGGCATACGGAGAATCTCCCTGCAGGAACATTCCGTAAATTCTGCGAACGATTTTTGCCTGCTCCTCGTTGACAACAAGGTTTCCGTCCTCGCCTCGGTCATAGCCGAGGAACCGCTTGAACGGAACGGTGACCTTACCGTCGGCAAACCGCTTTCTTTGTCCCCAGGTGCAGTTTTCGGAAATGGAGCGGCTCTCTTCCTGTGCCAGCGAGGACATAATGGTCAAAAGCAATTCTCCCTTGCCGTCAAATGTCCAGATATTCTCTTTCTCAAAATAGCACTCGGTTCCATGTTCTTTCAATTTCCGAATGGTAGTCAGGCTGTCCACGGTGTTCCGCGCAAAACGGCTGACCGACTTTGTGATGATGAGATCGATGCGTCCGTTCAGAGCGTCCTCCACCATGCGGTTGAAGCCGTCTCGTTTTTTCGTGTTACAGCCGGTAATCCCTTCATCCGCGTACACGGAAACAAACTCCCAATCGTCACGGCTTTTTATGTAGTTCGTGTAGTAATCGACCTGCGCCTCATAGCTGGACTGCTGTTCTTCGTGGTCGGTGGAAACACGAGCGTAGGCGGCAACCTTGCGCTTTTTCCTGGCGCCGATAGGAGCGGCCGTGTACTTGTTCCGGGTCGCCGGTATCGTTATCACACTCTTTGCCATGTTTCCGTCCTCCCTTCATAAAAATGAAATGTAAGGCTGCCATCCTCAAGAACCATGATCCTTTCAATCTCAGCCTCAAAGACCGCTTCATCAAATTCAGCCAGCCAAAGTATATGCGCCGAAATCTGCCGAAGCTGGTAATCCGCAAAATTGACGCTGTGGCAGGTGACTCCTTTATAGCCATACCTTTTTCCTATGCAATACCAGTAAACCCATCTGTTTGCGCCATTCACTCTGTGGTAGGTGTTTCCGCAGGAAGCGCAGCGTATTTTGCCCCGGAAACAATCCGTGACGGTCGCCTTATGGCGGGTGAGGTTGATATGCAGGTTTTCCCACACCCTGGTTCCGCCGTCAGTCATTTGGAATTCCAGATTTCCGTTTCCGCATACGGTAACCATCTTTACTGCGGCATTAAATGTTTCCTCATCGAAAGAATCCAAACCCAGCACCCGTGCTGATATGCGTTTCAGTTCATCCTCGCTGAAGTTCTCGCTGGTACAGGTCATGCCCGTTTCCTTCTTCGTGCGGCAGATCCAATGCACATAGGTTTTACCGCGCTGGGCGCCTTTTTTCCTTGTGAAATTATTTCCACAGACGCCGCAGCGGATCTTCTTTGTAAAGCAATAAGTGGGATTCACAAGCGCGGCTCTGCGCTCCATCTCCGCCTGTACCTTGGCGTAAGTCTCGCGGTCGATAATTGCTTCGTGGCAGTCAGCCATGTAATACTGCGGCAGCTCTCCTCGGTTTGGGACTTTATTCTTCTTGAGGAGATCGGCCATGTAGCATTTCTGGCGCCGGATGTCCCCGGCGTAAACCTCATTGAAAATAAGCTGCCGTACCGAGCCTTCCTGAAACTTGTTCCCAAGCACCGAGCGTACCCCGGCGCTGTTCAGATTATCCGCGATTTCCCGCAGCGAGAGGCCGTCAATGTACATTTTGAACATCCATCTGACGGACTCCGCTTCTTCAGGAATAATGGTGTACTGTTTCAGCTTCTCATCATATTGGTATCCGAGGAGGTGCTTGTTCGCCACTCCGATCTCGCCGGACTGGAACCTTCTGCGGATGCCCCATTTACAGTTCTCGGAAATGCTGCGGCTTTCCTCCTGCGCAAAAGACGCAAGGAGGGAAAGCATCAGTTCGCCGTCCTCTGAGAAAGAATTTATATTTTCCTTCTCGAACCTGACCTCAATGCCGAGGTCTTTCAAGTGCCTGACCGTGTTCAGGAGGTCGACCGTGTTCCTGGCAAACCGGCTGATGGACTTGGTCAGCACAATGTCGATCCTGCCTGCCTCGCAGTCCGCGATCAGGCGGTTGAACTCGTCACGCTTGCTGGTGTTGGTCCCCGTTATTCCAAAGTCCGCATATACCCCGGCGTATTCCCATTCAGGGTTGTTCTGTATCAAGCCGCTGTAGTAACTGACTTGCGCAGATATGGAGTGCATGAGCCGCTCGGTGTCCCTGGATACTCGCGCATAAGCGGCGACCTTTTTCCGCTTTGGCGCGGCGGGCAGGATCGGCTCGATTTTGCTGATTTTTCGCATGAAATCAACTCCTTTCCGCTACTATACATCACTCTAAAAGGGCATTAAGTCAAGGGATTTCCCGACAATAATGTACCCAAGATCGGTCGGTATTTCGCCAGAAGAATTGTATCAATCTGCTTATATTCTTCCTCGGAAATTACGCCTTTTCGGAGCATGGTTTTTGCAACGGAGAGTGACATCTGATAGAGCCTTTCGGCTTGAAATTGCTCTTTAGTCATGGCTGCCGCCACCTCTGAACCGAGCGTTTATGTAGCACTCGTGGGAGCAGTATTTTCTGTGGCAATTACCGTAAGCGGTGAATTTTTTCCCACAGTTGGCACAGACAAAGGAATAGACCGCCCGCTGGTTGATCTGGTCAGGATGCTCGTGCCACCATTTGACCCGGCACTTCTTGCTGCAGAAGATACGGGGCTTTGTGCCGCTTGACTGCGGCACCCGCTTTCCGCATTCGCGGCATTTATCCGATGTGACCTCTTTTGCTGTTGTCCCCGTCAGGCCGTTCCTGCGGCAGAAGCTCTTGACCGTATCCTTCGAGATACCCAGGCTGTTTGCAATGGCAGTATATCCAGAACCCTCACGGCGGAGAGCTGTGATCTTCTCTTTCTGTTCGTCCGTCATAAGAATCACCTCCACATATAGGCCACGGGAGGCAGAAAACTGAACCCCCAAAATAAAAAAATGCCCACAGCATTTTTATGTGCTGTGGGCTTGTCACTATTCCAACATATAAGTTACACGCGCTGGGCGTAGTCCAGCGAGATCCACCCTGCGCCGGATTTTAGGCATCCCCAACCTTTGGTCGAGCCTTGGCCGCTTTTTTCCTCCACAATGGTAAAGACACCTTTCCCTGTGAACTTCCCGGTCTTGCCGTAATTCGTCCCCGGTCCCTTGCGGATGTTCAGATCGGTGATGGACAC
>CANRPD010000013.1 GCA_947632385.1 uncultured Clostridia bacterium
ACGGCACCCTGGGTGCCAAAAAACCCCGGAATTCCGGGGTTTTTTGGGCTTGGATCTAAATTATGTCGCTAACATGGTGGAACCGAAGGGGCTCGAACCCTCGACCTCCGCGTTGCGAACGCGGCGCTCTCCCAGCTGAGCTACGATCCCGTCTCTGACAGCAGAGACTATTTTAGCACACACCGGGCCCCTTTGTAAAGGGTTTTTCCGAAAAATTTACCCCTCCACCTCGTAATCGATGCACGCCCGGCCCTCCGGCTCCCGCAGCGCCCCCACGAACTGCCCGAACGCCACGTGCATGGGGTGGGCCTGATACGCCGCCAGATCCTCCAGCGTGTCGAACTCCGACACCAGCGCATAGTCGTAGTTCCCCGCCTTGCTCCCCGGCGCCGCCAGGTACACCTCCATCCGCCGGATCTGCGGGATCACCCCCCGCATGGCCAGCATCCGCTCCCGGGCCTCGGCCAGGTTCTCCGCCTTGCTGCGCCCCTGGGCGGTCTCCAAAAATTTGAACAGTACGATGTGACGGATCATGTCGCCTCCTCCTTTGCGCACCGCAGCCGTCCCCTTCCGGCCCGTTTTGGGCCCTTTCGGGACCGGTTCAGGCGGGTTTTTGGGGGTCTGCGGTCCCGTTGCGTCATTTTTCCAAAGGCACCCGGCCCAGCACCCGGCCCTGGCACCGCAGGTCGTCGTATTCGTGGATCAAAATGGGCGGATACGCCGGGTTCAGGGACACCAGCGCCCCGTTGGCCAGCCGTTTCATATAGCCCTCGCCGTTGAAGGTGAAGATCCCGATCTCTCCCACCCGCACCGGCTCCTCCACCCGCTCCACAAAGACGATGTCCCCGTCCTTGTAGGCCGGCTCCATGCTGTTGCCGTTCACCCGCACGCAGCAGTGGGCGTTCTCCGGCACCCGCTCGGTGGGCAGCTCCAGCCGGGTGGTGTAATAGGTGTCCCCCAGGGGCTCCCCGGTGCCCGCCGACACCGCCAGATCGTAACAGTTGATGTACGTCACCCAGCCCTTCTGCTCCCGGTCCGTCACAAAGGTCATCCGGTCGTATTCCAGCTGCAGCACCGTGTTCACCAGCTTCTGCCCCTGCACGTCCAGCACCCGGTATTTCTTCAGCTGCTCCATCTCCCGGGCGCTCACCACCTGGGTCCCGTCCTCGTCCAGGTCCCCCAGCCGATAGCCCAGCGTGTGCACCAGGGTCAGCATGGTCTCGATGGACGGGTTCCGCGTGATCCCGGAGGAGATCTTCGCCAGGGTCCCCTTGGGCACCCCGGAGGCCGCACTCAGCTCGTCCAGGCTCATCTTGGCATTTTTCCGCATTTGATTAAAAAGCTCCAACCACATTTCCAGCCCTCTTTTCCGCATTTGGATACACTCAGCATACCACAAAACCCCGGTTTTTGCAAGCTTCGTGCAAAAAACAGTTTCCGCCCCCGGAAAAAATTTTTCCAAAAAGGGGTTGACAAATTCCAAAAATGGGTGTATACTTAGTAGTAGAGTCCAAATTTGGAAATTCTTTACCTCACGAAAGGAGGTTCCCTCGATGGAACACGACCAGGAGATCGCCGGCTGGAAGGCCCCCTGCGGCCCCATGGATTACCGGGCCATGGCCCGGGCCGCCCAGCAGGAGTGCAACGCCCTCCAGGCGCTGCTTGCCCGGCTGGAGGCCAACCCCTCCCGCAACGCCGACCTGGAGCTGCACCGCCGGCGCCAGGTGCGGGTGCTGACCAACATGTACTACGAGCAGCTGGGCCTGCTGCGCCTCTTTGTGGAGCGGGCGGGCCTGCCGCCCCTCCCTGCCCGGGGGGCCTGGTCCCTGCCGGAGCGCCCCCGCAAAAAACGAAAAGATCCCGGAAATTCCGGGGCTCCGGCCAGTTTGTTCGCTCCCGAACAGTTCGTTTCCTAATTTTTTTTGCAAAAGGGATTGACATTCCCAACCCCGGGGCTTATAATGCGATTGTTCGGTCACGAACTGTTAGCTTCCTACTTTTTGGAGCGCGGAAGCCTTCGGGTCCCCTTCCCGTCCGGTCCGGGCGGGTTTTGGCCCCCCTGGGGCCGGGTCCGGGACCCCTTCGTGCCCAATCGCCGCCAATCGAGACCCCCGCTTGGGGCAGCCTTGCCGCCCGGGGGTGAAGGAGGGATCAAAAACATGAACCATCGAACCGAGATCGGGTTCCAGGTGGGCATCGTGGCAAACGCCATCCACCGCGCCATCGACCAGGAGATCCACCGGGTGCAGGAGACCCCCTGCACCGGCATGCAGGGCCACATCGTGGGCTATCTGTACCGCAACCGGGATCGGGAGATCTACCAGCGGGACGTGCAGGAGTTCCTCTCCGTGCGGCGTTCCACGGTGACGGGCCTGCTGCAGCTGATGGAGAAGCGCGGGCTCATCCGGCGGGAATCCGTGCCCAGCGACGCCCGGCTCAAGCGCCTGCTGCTGACCCCCGCCGGCGAGCGGACCCACGAGCAGGTGGCCCAGGCCATCGGCCGGGTGGAATCCGCCGTGAACGCCAGCCTGACCCCCGAGGAACGGGAGACCTTCCTGCTGCTGTGCGAAAAGCTGCAGGCCGCGGTGGATGCTCCCGACTTTTTGGCAAACGACTCTGGAAAGGAATGAACTCATCCGATGATTAAGAAACTGACTGCCCACATCGGGCAGTTCAAACGGGACACCATCCTGGCCCCGCTCATGGTCACCATGGAGGTGGTCATGGAGGTGGTCATCCCCCTGCTGATGGCCAACCTCATCGACTACGGCATCGAGGCCAACGACCTGGGCTACATCGTCAAGATCGGCCTGGTGCTGCTGCTGTGCGCGGTGATCTCCCTGGGCTTCGGGGTGGCTTCGGGCACCTGCGCGGCCCGGGCCTCGGCGGGCTTTGCCGCCAACCTGCGCAAGGCCATGTACTACAACGTGCAGACCTTCTCCTTCTCCAACATCGACAAATTCTCCACGGCCAGCATCGTCACCCGGCTGACCACCGACGTGACCAACGTGCAGAACGCGTTCCAGATGATCATCCGCATGGCGGTGCGCAGCCCCATGATGCTGATCTTCTCCCTGGCCATGGCCATCCGCATCCGGGCCAACCTGGCGCTGATCTTCCTGGCGGCCATCCCGCTGCTGGCGGGCGGCTTGCTGCTCATCTCCTCCAAGGCCCACCCCATGTTCGAGCGGATGTTCAAAAACTACGACCGGCTGAACACCGTGGTGCAGGAAAACCTGCGGGGCATCCGCGTGGTGAAGGCCTTCGTGCGGGAAGAGCACGAAAAAGACAAGTTCCGGGAGTCCGCAGAGGCCATTCGCCGGGACTCCAGCCGGGCTGAAAAGATCCTGGCGTTCAACTCGCCGCTGATGCAGTTTTGCATGTACGGCTGCATGCTGCTGATCTCCTGGCTGGGCGCCAAGCTCATCGTGGGCTCGGAAATGACCACCGGCCAGCTGATGAGCCTGCTGTCCTACTCCATGCAGATCCTCTCCAGCCTGATGATGCTGGGCATGTTCTTCGTCATGCTGACCATGTCCCGGGCGGCCGCGGAACGGATCATCGCCGTGCTGGATGAGCGCAGCGACATCACCGACGGCGCCAAGGACCTGAAGGAGGTCAAGGACGGCTCCATCCGGTTCGAAAACGTGCAGTTCAAGTACAAGCGCACCGGCGGCAAACCGGTGCTGGACAAGATCAATCTGGACATCGCCTCCGGGCAGACGGTGGGCATCCTGGGCGGCACCGGCACGGGCAAGAGCTCTCTGGTGCAGCTGATCCCCCGGCTGTATGACGTCTCGGAAGGCCGCGTGCTGGTGGGCGGCGAGGACGTGCGGGACTACAACGTGGAAGCCCTGCGGGAGGAAGTGGCCATGGTGCTGCAGAAGAACGTGCTGTTCTCCGGCACCATCAAGGACAACCTGCGCTGGGGCAACGAAAACGCCACCGACGAAGAGATGGTCCACGCCTGCCAGCTGGCCCAGGCGGACAGCTTCATCCGGGAGTTCCCGGACGGGTATGACACGTATCTGGAGCAGGGCGGCACCAACGTCTCCGGCGGGCAGAAGCAGCGGCTGTGCATCGCGCGGGCCCTGCTGAAGAATCCCAAGGTGCTGATCCTGGACGACTCCACCAGCGCCGTGGACACCCGGACCGACGCGCTGATCCGGCAGGCCTTCAAGGAGGAGATCCCCGGGGTGACGAAGATCATCATCGCCCAGCGGGTGGCCTCCGTGCAGGATGCGGACCAGATCATCGTGCTGGACGACGGCAAGGTCAGCGCCGTGGGCGACCACGAGACCCTGATGAAGACCAGCGACATCTACCGGGAAGTGTACGAATCTCAACAGAAAGGGGATCAAGAATAATGCCTCCCAGACCTCCCAGAGGCGCCTTTGTGAAAGGCGAAAAAGCAAAGAACCCCATGAAGACCATCAAGCGGGCCCTGGGGTATGTGAAGGGCGCCAACCGCGTCCGGTTCGTACTGGTTTTGGTGTGCATTGCGGTGAACGCCATCGTGGGCGTGCGGGGCTCGCTGTTCCTGCAGACGCTCATCGACGACTACATCGCCCCCCTGGCGGCCCAGCCCAACCCGGTGTTCACCGGGCTGCTGAAGGCCATCGGCACCATGGGGTGCATCTACCTGGCGGGCATCGTGGCGGCCTTCTGCCAGCAGTGGCTGATGGTCTCCGTCTCCCAGGGGGTGCTCAAGGACATCCGCGAGGACCTGTTCTTCCACATGCAGACACTGCCCATCAAGTACTTTGACCAGCACACCCACGGCGACCTGATGAGCCGCTACACCAACGACGTGGACACCCTGCGGATGCTCATCTCCCAGAGCATCCCCCAGCTGTTCTCTTCGGCCATCACCATCGTTTCGGTGTTCTGGGCCATGATCTCCACCAGCCTGACGCTGACCGGCCTGGTGCTGGTGACGGTGGCGCTGATGATGTTCCTCACCGCCAAGATCGGCGGGCAGAGCGGCAAGTTCTTCAGCCGCCAGCAGAAGGCCCTGGGCGCGGTGAACGGGTACATCGAGGAGATGATCACCGGGCAGAAGGTGGTGAAGGTGTTCTGCCACGAGGAAAAGGCCAAGAAGGACTTTGACGCCCTGAACGGCGAGCTGCGGCAGGTGGGCACCTCCGCCAACATCTACGCCAACATCATGGGCCCGGTGATGGGCAACCTGGGGCACTTCCAGTATGTGCTGCTGGCCATTGCCGGCGGCGCGCTGGCCATCTCCAACGTGCCCAACCCCTACGCCTTCGGCATGGGGACCCTGACCCTGGGCGGCATCGCGGCGTTCCTGCAGCTCTCCCGGAGCTTCAACATGCCCATCAGCCAGGTGGCCCAGCAGTTCAACATGATCGTCATGGCCCTGGCCGGCGCGGAGCGGGTCTTTGAGCTGATGGACGAGGAGCCCGAGCAGGACGAGGGCTATGTGACCCTGGTGAACGTGCAGGAAGTGAACGGCCAGCTGGTGGAGACCGACAAGCACACCGGCATTTGGGCCTGGAAGCACCCCCACGGGGACGGCACCCTGACCTATACCCGGCTGGAGGGCCGGGTGGAGCTGTTCGACGTGGACTTTGGCTATGACCCGGAGAAGATGGTGCTGCACAACATCTCCATCGACGCCGAGCCCGGCCAGAAGGTGGCCTTTGTGGGCGCCACGGGCGCGGGCAAGACCACCATCACCAACCTGATCAACCGGTTCTACGACATCGCCGACGGCAAGATCCGCTATGACGGGATCAACATCAACAAGATCAAAAAGCCCGACCTGCGGCGGTCCCTGGGCATCGTGCTGCAGGACGTGAACCTGTTCACCGGCACCGTGCGGGACAACATCCGCTATGGCAAGCTGGAGGCCACGGACAAGGAAGTGGAGGCGGCGGCCCGGCTGGCCAACGCCCACGACTTCATCCGGCGGCTGCCCAACGGCTATGACACGGTGCTCTCCGGAGACGGCGGGAGCCTGTCCCAGGGGCAGCGGCAGCTGCTGTCCATCGCCCGGGCGGCGGTGGCGGACCCGCCGGTGATGATCCTGGACGAGGCCACCAGCTCCATCGACACCCGCACGGAGCGGCTGGTGCAGCAGGGCATGGACCAGCTGATGCAGGGACGCACGGTGTTCGTCATCGCCCACCGGCTCTCCACGGTGCAGAATTCCGACAGCATCATGGTGCTGGAGCTGGGGCACATCATCGAGCGGGGCACCCATGAGGAGCTCATCGCCCAGAAGGGCAAGTACTATCAGCTGTACACCGGCGCCTTCGAACTGGAGTAAGCGGCAGAGAAGGCCGGCCCCGCCGCCGGGCCCGAAGGGCACGGCGGGCCCCCGCAGGGGGCGGCCAGCGGGGCCGCGGCCGGAATTGGCACACAACCCGGAAACAAGGAGGTACGGTACCATGAAACATGCAGGAAACGGGCAGGCCATCTGCCTGGTCGCAACGGTGGTGGGGTGCGTCATGGTGACCCTGGCGCTGTACGGATGGAAGGACATCGTTCAGCCGATGCTGATCGTGGGCTGCAGTTTGATGGTCCTCGGGCTGGTGGGGAACGCGGTGTTCGCCCTGGTCCGGGCACGGCAGAAGGAAAAGCAGACGGAGGAGCGGATTGCACGGCTGGAAGAACAGCTGGCAAAGAAAAAGTAAACCGCTTCCGGCAACAAAATCGGGACGGCGCGGCCAAGACCGCGCCGTCCGTTTCTGCCCCCGGGGAAAACAGGACCGCCCGGAGCTCCTGTCCGGGCGGCCGTTAGGGGTGAAAGCGTGCGCCGCTGCCCTGGAGCAGGCGGCGGTCGGTCCCGTACCGGCGGGCCAGTTCGGGATCGTTTTCCAAAAAGCCCCGGTAGGTTTCCGGGGCGATCCGGGTGCGGGGGACGCGCTGGTAGAGGGGCAGCTTCCACACGCTGCCGCAGTGGGTGCAGCGAAAGAGCAGCCAGACATCCAGCAGGCGGCCGTTGGCGTTGACGCGAAACCGGCCGGTGGAGCAAAATTCCCGGAGCCGGCCGCAGGACCGGCAGCGACGATAGATCCGGGGAGTGCCTGGACTCATGGGCCCGGAGCGGTTTCCCGCAGGATCCGCTGGATGCTCTTTTCAGACAGCGCGTACATCTCCGCCAGGAACCGGACACTGGCGCCCCGTTGGTGCTGCCGGACGATCTCCGCGTTGCGGTCCCGATAAAACTGCCGGGTCCTGGTCTGGCTGCCCCAGCGCTTTTTCTCCAGGCTGGGGATGTAGATGCTGCAGCCGCTGACATACCGCTGGATGGCCCGGATCAATTCTTCCGGCAGAATTTCTTCTGCCCTGACATAGCTCATGGTTCCTCCTCCGATTTTGGGGGATCCATCTGAGCTTTGTGGCGTTGGATTCAAAGCTCAGACTACTGAGCGAGGATGTATTTTCTGCGCATAGGCGGGAAGCTCCTTTCCGGTGGGATACCGATATTGTAGCCCGTTTCGGGGCAAATGGCAACCTCGTCCTCGTTTGGAAACAAACCTGCGCCGAGGAAAAAAGAACAGGCTCCCCGGAGGGGAGCCTGGGAAGAGCAGGCAGGGATCAGTCGAATTTCCAGTCCCACTGCTGGTTCTGGAACTTCTGGGCGTACTGGGCAGCCTGTTCGCCGGTGGTGGGGAAGGGATACTTCCGCATGTAGCCGAGCAGCTCGTCCACGGTGGTGAAGGCCAGACCGGTAACGGTGTCCGCCGCGCCGTAGTAGATGGCGATGCGGCCGGTGGCGGGATCGGTGAGGGTGGCGCAGGGGAAGGTGACGTTGGGCACGTCGCCGGTGAGCTCGTAGTCCACCTCGGGCCCGAAGACGTAGAAGTTGCCGCGCTCCTTGACGATCCAGGGCTTGTCGATGTCCAGCAGGGCCACGCCGAAGCGATAGACAAAGCCGTTGCAGGAATTCAGCACGCCGTGGTAGATCATGAGCCAACCCTCGTCGGTCTCAATGGGGGTGGGGCCGGGGCCCACTTTCTTGGACTGCCAGCCGCCGGCGGTGCCGAAAACGTACCGGTGCTTGCCCCAGAAGGTCAGGTCGGGAGACTCGCTGTAGAAGATGTCGCCGAAGGGGGTGTGGCCGGTGTCGCTGGGACGGGAGACCATGGCGAAGTTGCCGCCGATCTTCCGGGGGAAGAGGACGCCGTTGCGGTTGTAGGGCAGGAAGGCGTTCTCCATCTGGTAGAAGGTCTTGAAATCGAAGGTGTAGCCGACGCCGATGGTGGGGCCGTGGAAGCCGTTGCACCAGGTGATGTAGTAGCGGTCCTCGATGAAGCAGACCCGGGGATCGTAGCGGTACTCCTTGCGGGTGACGCAGGGATCGCAGCCGGGGGCGGGTTCAAACACGATGGGGTCGGGATCGATCTCCCAATGGATGCCGTCCTGAGAGAAGCCAGCGAAGATATCCATTTCCACGCCGCGGTTGTCGCAGCGGAAAACGCCCGCGTAGGCATCGCCAAAAACAACGACTGCGGAGTTGAAGATGCTGTTGGAGGTGGGGATTGCGTCCCGGGGGATCACAGGATTGTTCGTATACCGCCAAACGGGTTTGTCGTATCCTGCGGGCTTGTCCTGCCAGGGCATGTTGGGCAGAGCCGGTCTGCCGATGATCTTTGCCATAGGGAGTTCTCCTTTCTGATTTGGGCGCAGCGCCCTTCTGCCTCTCATTATACCAAAGGGTTTGGGAAAAAACAACGGGGCGGGAAGATTTTTGTGGAGAGGGACTGCTGAGGCGGCGGTCCCGCGCCCCGCCGCCCGGGCCGCAGGCCCGGGCGCTTTTCCGGCCGCAGGCCGGAAAAGCCGCCGGCCCCCCGAAGGGGGCCGGCGGGGCGGGGCGCGAGGTTCAAGTGAGCAGGGGGCTGTTGGGGTCCTCCGGAGCATGGGCGCCGCCGGCGCGTTCCACGGCCTCCCCTGCTTCCCGGGGAGTGCGGGCCCGATGGAGGTTCGCCTGCACAGACTTGCGGGCCACCTCCTGGCCGCCCTTGGGGATGCCCAGGTCATACAGCTCCTGATACGCCTCCAGCTCCGGGTCATCCAGCGGGACGCGGTACATCAGGCCGGTACACTCCTGAGCCGAGGCGGTGTGGAGCTCCTCCGGGTCGGGATGGGCGGTGTCGTGCTCGTGGTACGCCACGGGCGGGATGGGTTTGTCTGGTCTCATGGGAAAACTCCTTTTTGAGGAGTAGGGTGGCCGGGCCGTTCAAAAATATGCATGTTCCCGCCATTCGCCGCATAGATTGAAAGGCGATTTTGCAAAAAGGCGGTGAGGGGTATGATCCACAGCAGCACGCAGGCCTTTTGCCACCGGCTCACCCGCCGGGCCGCTGCCTGGGCAGCCCTGCTGGGAGGCCCTGCCCACCCTAGTCTGCTGGGCACCCTGAAGCTCTTCCAGACGCCGGCGGGACTGCTGGTCTCCCTGGAGGTGTGGGGCCTGCCCCAGGAACCCCTTTGGCTAGAGGCTGTGCTGGCAGACGAAGGGGAGGCGCGCCCACTGGCGTCGCTGGCGTGTTCGGGGGGATATGGGTGGTCGGCCTGCCGGACATGGAAAAAGGAGCCGGGGGCACTGCTGGGACGGGTGGTGGTACTGCGGGCCGACGAGGGAAAGCTCTGGGCACAAGGGGTGATCCGATAAAAACGCCCCTTCTCCGGAGCGGAGAAGGGGCGAACCCAGCACGAACAGGAGATCAGGACTTCTGGGCGTTCTTGTGATGCTGCCAGGCGGCGAAGATGGTGGGAGCGATGCACTGGGAGGAGAAACAGCCCGCCACCACGCCGGCCATCATGGGAATGGCGAAGGACACCACCGTGGAGATGGAGAACAGTCCGGCCACGATCCCCACCACCAGCAGCGCCAGGAAGGTGGTCAGCGAGGTGATGATGGTGCGGCCCAACGTCTGATTCAGGCTCAGGTTCATCACTTCGTCCATCGAGACCTTGGGACCCAGCTTGCGGCGGTTGTCCCGGACACGGTCGTAGTTGACGATGGTGCTGTTGAGGGAGTAGCCCAGGATGGTGAGCACCACGGCAATGAAGATGTCGTTGATGTTCATCCCGCACACCACGAACACGAAGAACGAGATGAGGATATCGTGGAGCAGCGCCACAATGGCGGTCACACCGGCAGACAGGCCGCCGATCTTCCGGAAGCGCAGGGTGATATACACCAGCAGCAGCACCACGGTGATGGCAAAGCACACCAGGCACTTCTGGAAGAACTTGGCGCCCATGGTGGGATCCACCGAGTTGGATTCCAGCAGCTGGAAGTTGGCCTCTTCAAAGGCACCGGACAGGGTATCCGCCACCTGGTTCTGCTCGTCGGGAGTCAGACTGCGGTTGCCGGAGAAGGACAGGGTCACGTGCCGGGAATCGGAGGACAGGTCCTGGTTCACCGCCACGGTGCAGTCCAGACCCATCTCCTGGCTGAGCACGTTCTGGATCTCCTCGGGAGAAACATCGCCGCCGTTCACGGAATAGCGGATCATGGCGCCGCCAGCAAACTGGATGTCCAGCTTGGGTCCGACGATCACGCTGAGCAGCAGCCCCACGGCCAGCACCGCACAGGAGATCCCATAGAACACCTTCCTGCGGCCGATGAAGTCGAAGCGCACGGCCTTGGCCGGCGGGGTCAGAGTCTGGCCCTCCTTGGCGCCGCCAAAGAGCCAGGGCTTGTGCAGGCAGCGGAACCCGGCCAGAGACAGAGTCATCAGGCGGGTGGCGAACACGCCCATGATGAAGTTGGCGATGATACCCACCAGCAGGGTGAAGCCAAAGGAGAAGATGGCGCCGGTGGTGGATTCGCCGAAGAGCATGGACAGGATGTTGCTGGGCCCGAACACGCCCATGAGCATCACCGCCACGATTGCGGTGGTGATGTTGCCGTCAAAAATGGCCCAGAAGCTGCTCTGGAAGCCCCTCTGCAAAGCGCCGTCCAGGGTCTTGCCGTTGCGCAGCTCCTCCCGGATGCGGCTGGCGGTGATCACGTTGGCGTCCACGCCCATGCCGATGGAGAGGATCAGGCCCGCGATGCCGGGCAGCGTCATGGTGAAGGAATTGAGGGACGGGAAGAACCCGGAGATGGCCGCGAAGCAGATCCCCATCTGGCCCGCCAGGCTGATGACCGCCACCACGCCGGGCAGCCGGAACATCAGGATCATCAGCACCGCGATGACCAGGAAGGCCACGATCCCGGCCATGAGCATGGACTCCAGCGCCTGAGAGCCCAGCGTGGGAGCCAGGGCGTTGAAGTTCACGGTCTCCAGGGCAAAGGGCAGCGCGCCCGCCTGGATCTTGGCCGCCAGAGTGGTGGCTTCTTCACTGGTGAAGTTCCCTTCGATGACGCCCTTGCCGTCGGTGATGGCGGAATTGACGGTGGGGTAGGAGATCATCACGTCGTCCATCCAGATGGAGATCACCTGGCCGGTGAGCCGCTGGGTGGCCTCGGCAAACTTCTCCTTGCCGGCGTCGCTCAGGGTAAAGGACACCACGTAGTTGTACTGGCCGGTGGACTCGTCGGGCTGCATGGCGGGCACAGCCTCCACCACATCGGAGCCCTCCAGGATGATGCTCTCCGCCGTGGTCCCGGCAGGCACGGTGTACACCGGCTCGCCGTCCGCGTCGTAGCTGGAGTTCTCATACTCCATGCCCTCCCGGAAGGTGAGCATGGCGGTGGCCGCCAGCTCGTTGATGGCGTTTTCGGGATCGAAGTCCTCTTCATCGCTGCGCCACGGGAACCGGACGATGATCCGGTTGTTGGCGGTGTCGGTGTAGAGCTCGTAGTCGGTAATGTTCTGGGACACCATGCGGGTCTCGATGATCTGCTTGGCGGACTCCAGCTGGCTGTCCGTCGCCTGCACGCCGTCGGCGGGAGAGAACATGGCCTCCACGCCGCCGCGGATGTCGATGCCCCACCGGATGTCTCCGGCGCCCTTGATGTAGGTGAGCTTAAAGTCGCCGTTCTGGCCGTACACGCCGAACAGAGAAGTGTAGACCAGGGCCAGGATCAGCACCAGCACCACAAAAAAGACGGGCCGCTTCATACGTTTCATAGGGTTTTCCTCCAGTTTGGCTGCGCGGGTCTTCCCGGTGGTTTCGTGCATGCACAGCCAAAGTTTTCTCATTTTTGACGACGTTTTTGGGGAAATCTTCCCGCCGCCGCATTTTCGTACAGAACGCGCAAAGCAGGGCGGCTTTGTCTCCGCCCCGCTTTTTGCTATTTGGGCTTATTCTTCGGCAGGGGCCTCCGCCTGGGGCTCAGCCTCTTCCGGAGCAGCTTCCTCCGAGGTCTCGGGCTCCTGGACCGGCTCGGCGGGTTCCTCGGCGGGCTCCTCCACAGGGGCCTCGGTGGAATACACCACAGCCTCCTCCGGCGCCTGGGCAGCGGCCTCGTCGGCGGCAGCCTTTTCGTCCTCCAGCACTGCACGGATGGACAGGGACACCCGGTGACGGTCAAAGTCGATCTCGGTGACCTTCACGCGGACCTCGTCGCCCACCTTGAGCACATCCTGGGGCTTCTCCACGCGATGATCGGCCAGCTGAGAAATATGGATGAGGCCGTCGATGCCGGGCAGCACATTGGCAAAGGCGCCGAACTGGGTCAGCCCCACCACCTTGACGGTGCACACGGTGCCCACGGGGAACTCCCGCTCCAGCTTGACCCAGGGGTTGTCCTCTTCTCGACGGTATCCCAGAGAGATACGGCCGGCTTCCTTGTCCACCTTCTTGACATACACGGTGACGGTGTCGCCCACGTTGACGACCTCGCTGGGGTGCTTCAGGCGGTTCCAGCTGAGCTCGGAGATGTGCACCAGGCCGTCCACACCGCCCAGATCCACAAAAGCGCCGAAGCTGGTGAGGGACTTGACCTTGCCGGTATACTCCTGGCCGGCCTCCACCTGCTCCCAGAACTGCTCCCGGGCGGCACGGCGCTCATCCCGCAGCACGCTGCGGATGGACCCCACCGCACGGCGGCGCTGGCGGTTGACCTCGATGATGCGGAACTTCACTTCCTGATCCTTCAGGGGCTCCAGCTCCTCGCCCCGGGTGGCGGTGGCCTGAGAAGCGGGCACGAATACGCGCATGGCGTCTTTCAGCACGATCACGCCGCCCTTGACCACTTCGATCACCTTGCCGGTGAGCACCTCGCCGTCCTCCATGGCCTTCTGCAGGTCATCCCAGCCGCGCATGGCGTCCACGCGCCGCTTGGAGAGCATGATGGTGCCTTCCTGGTCGTTGGTCTTCATGATGAGCAAATCGAACTCGTCGCCGATCTTCACCACGTCTTCGGGACGCACCCCGGGGTCGTTGGAGAGCTCGGCAGCGGGAATGAAGCCGGCCTGCTTGCGGCCGACGTCCACATACACTTCGGTGGGAGAAATACCGACCACAACACCGTGTACCTTCTCATCTGTATTTAAGCTCTTTAGAGACTCCTCAAGCATCTCCTCAAAGTTTTGTTCATTGCTGTTGTTCTCAGTCATTTCGGATAGTACCTCCTTTATAATGCTTGCGGGCGTAGACGCACCCGCAGTGACGCCAATTTTCAGATCCGGCGGGAACTTGGGAAGCTCGTCCGCCCGCTCGATCAGGACCGTCTCGCAGGCCCGGGAGCAGATATCGTACAGCTTTGCGGTGTTGGAGCTGTTCCGTCCGCCGATGACCACCATCCGGTCGCAGCGGGCGGCCATTTGGGCCGCCTCCTGCTGCCTTTTCGCAGTCGCATTACATATTGTAGCAAAAAAACAAGCGTTTGTACACACTTTTTTTAATCTTTCCCAACTTTTTTGCCACTGGGTCCCGTCAAAAGTGGTCTGTGCGGCCAGCACCACGGGCCGTTCCCGCAGCGAAGGGTCCGCCTCCAGCAGCCGGTCCAGCTCGTCCGCATCCTTCACCACGTGATATTCCCCGGGACAGTAGCTCACCGTGCCCTGCACCTCCGGGTGGTCCCGGTCCCCGCAGAGGAGGAACACCTTGCCGCTCTCGCCGGTCTCCCGGGCCAAAGTGTGCAGTTTTTTCACAAAGGGGCAGGTGGCGTCAGTCACAGGGTTCCCCAGCCGCGCCAAGGTCTCCAGGTCCTGCTTGGGCGCACCGTGGGAGCGGATGACCACCGTCACCCCGGGAGGCGCCTCCTCCGGCCGGGAAATGACCCCCACCCCCTGCCGCGCCAGTTCTTCCACCAGCGGCGGGTTGTGGATGATGGGCCCCAGCGTCACGGCCTTCTGCCCCGAACGGATCAGCTCATAGACCAAGTTGACGGCCCGATCGACCCCAAAGCAAAACCCGGCGGTCTTTGCAAGCTCTACCATACGTTATCCCTTTCCGTCTGCCGAAGGTCCCGGCCGCTGGCCCGGGGCGCCGGACGACTCCGGCAGCGCAGGCAGGCCCAGCTCCTCCCGGCAGGCACGGTGCATCTCGGCAATGCGCTCCATGACCTTCCGGCTGGCCCGGCGCAGCTGCAGGCTGCCCTCGTTCTCGATGGCCAGCTCCTGGGGGGGCAGGGGCTTGCCGAAGGTCACCAGCGTTTTCTGGAATCTCAGCGGGGCCTTGCCGCTCTGTGCCGTGATGCACACCGGCACCACCGTGGCCTGGGTCCGATAGGCCAGCAGCGCCGCGCCGGTCTTGGGCCGCTGCAGCTCGCCGGTCTGGCTGCGGTGTCCCTCGATGAACACCCCCACCACGGCGTTCTGCTTCAACAGCCGCTCGCCCTCCTCCAGGGCCTCGCCGCCGCCGGTCCCGCGCTTGACGGGGAACGCCCCCAGCGCCCGCAGGATCCTGCCCACAAAGCCGTTGCGGAACAGCTCCTCCTTGGCCATGTAGAACACCTGGCGCTTCTGGGCGATGCCGATGAGGATGGGATCCTTGATGGCCACATGGTTCGAGCACAGCAGCACCGGCCCGGTTTCCGGGATGTTCTCCCTTCCCCGCACCTGCAGGCGGTACACAGGCAGATAGAACAGCCTGAGCAGTCCCGCCGCAAAGGAATAAAACCAGTTATTGGGCTTGCGGCCCCGGTCTTTGTTTGCCATATCTCCGGTCCCCCGTCGGTTTTGATTATTGTCTGGCCCGCACCAGCGCCACCAGCGCCGCCACGGCCTCGTCAAAGCTCAGATGGGAAGTATCCAGCAGCACCGCGTCCGCCGCCTGCTTTAGGGGCGCCGTCTCCCGGTGGCTGTCCCGGTGATCCCGTTCCCGGATCTCCTCCAGGATCTGTTCATAGGCCCCGGGCTGCCCGGCCTCCTCCAGCTGCTTGAGCCGCCGGTGGGCCCGCACCTCTGCAGAGGCCGTCAAAAAGACCTTCAGCTGGGCGTTGGGCAGCACCACAGTGCCGATGTCCCGGCCATCCACCAGGACAGAGTGCCTGCGGGCCATGTCCCGCTGCAGCTCCAGCAGAAAGGCCCGCACGGCGGGGATGCCGGCGCACACCGACGTGGCCTCGGAGACCGCCTGGGTGCGGATGCGCCCGGTGACGTTCTCCCCCAGGAGAAAGACCTGCTGTTCTCCATCCCGATATCCAATGTCCACCGTGATCGCTCCCAGCGCGGCCTCCACCGCCTGTGGATCCTCGGTATCCACCTGATGCTCCAGCATATACAGGGCGATGGCACGGTACAGCGCCCCGGTATCCACATAGAGAAAGCCCAGCTCCCGGGCCGCCGCCCGAGCCACACTGGATTTCCCGGCCCCGGCAGGGCCGTCGATGGCTGCTGCAAACACGTTTTTCCCTCCTGAAAACCCCGACTCACGCGGACGGCCCGCCCAGATGGACACCGGCCAAATGCCCGGTGGCAAAGGCGATCTGTAAATTATACCCGCCGGTATAGGCGTCCGCATCCAGCACTTCTCCGGCAAAAAACAGCCCCCGCACCCGTTTGGACTCCATGGTCCGGGGGTCCACCTCTTTCAGATCCACCCCGCCCCGGGTGACGATGGCCTCGGCCAGGGGCCGAAAGCCCCGGATCTCCACGGAAAGATCCTTGAGCACTGCCAGCAGGGCCCGCCGCTGTTCCCGGGTCAGGGAATGACACCGGGTCTCGGGGGGCACCCCGCTGCGGTCGATCACCACAGGGATGAGCTTTTGGGGCAGCAGCCGGTCCAGGGCGTGGAGCAGCTGTTTGTTTTGATTGTCCCGCAGGTCCCGCAGCAGCCGGTCGTCCAGCCGGCCCTCGTCCAAGGCGGGCTTCAGGTCGATGTGGACCGTGTACTTTCCCGGCTCCATGGGGTGCATGTGGGCCGAAGCGGAAAGCACGGTGGGCCCGCTCAATCCAAAATGGGTGAACAGCAGCTCACCGAAATCCGTGTACACCGGCTTTTTCACGCCTGCCTGGGTCACCTGCACGCCGCAGTTGCGCAGGCTCAACCCCTGCAGCCGGGCGCACAGGCCGCCGTTTTCCACCAGCGGCACCAGGGAGGGCCCGATCTCCGTTACCCGATGTCCCAGGGCCCGGGCCAGAACATATCCGTCCCCCGTGGAGCCCGTCCCGGGGTAGGAGGCCCCGCCGCAGGCCAGCAGCACGCTTTGGGCGTCGACGGTCCTCCGGGCCGTGCGCACGCCGGTCACCGCGCCGTCCCGGACCAGGATCTCCTGGGCCGGCTCCGGACAAAACACCGCGCCCTGGTGTTGGGCAAAGTCCGCCAGCGCGTCGGCGATATCCGCCGCCCGGTCCGACACGGGAAAGACCCGCCGGCCTCGTTCGGTCTTCAGCGGCACGCCCAGGCCCTCAAAAAAAGCCTTGGTGTCCGCCGGGGCGAACTGGCGCAGCGCCCCATACAAAAATCTTCCGCCCCGGGGAATGGCCGCCACGGCCTCTTCCACGGAGCAGTCATTGGTCACATTGCACCGGCCCTTGCCGGTGATGCGCAGCTTCCGGCCGGGGATCCGGTTCTTGTCCAGCAGGAGCACCCGTTTGCCCCGCCCGGCGGCCACGCCGGCCGCCATCAGTCCCGCGGCGCCCGCACCCACGACCACCGCGTCGTACACCTCTGCCCGGCTCAATGCTCGTGCTCATCCACCTTTTCGTAAACTCCGTACTCGTCCCAGACCTGCTCGATCTGGCCCAGGACCTTGGCCACATACTCCTTCCGGCGAATGGCCGTGGTCACCAGCAGGGCATTGAGCACGCTCAGCGGCCCCACGAAGGAATCGATAAAGGAGACCATGTCGCTGCGGGCCAGCAGCAAATGCTCCGCATATTTTGCCAGGGGGGACAGCACGCTGTCCGTCACTGCGATGGTGGTCATCTTCCGGTCGGCGGCATATTTCAGGGTCCGGGCGGCCTTTTTGGAGTACCGCGGGAAGCTGATGGCGATCACCACGTCCCCTTCCCCGGCCCAGATCATCTGCTGGAAAATCCCGGCCTCGCTGGTGGCGTCGATGAGCTGCACCCAGGGCAGCACCAGCCGCAGGTAATGGGCCAAAAAGGCAGCCAGCGCCTGGGAGCTTCCTGCGCCGTAAACATACACGCTCTTGGCCTTGGTCAGGGCTTCCACCGCCCGGTCAAAAGCCTCGTGATCCATATTTTCCTTGGTGCGCTTCAGGATATCGATGTCCTGGTCCAGAACGGCGTCCAACAGCTGCTCCGGGGCGTAATTCCCCGCGGTGCGCTCCAGCCGCTGCACACTGGTGAGCTTGGAACGGATCATATCCTGCATGGCCTGCTGCAGCGCCGGGTACCCGCTGTACCCGATCTCCGTGGCGAACCGCACCACGGTGGACTCGCTGACGCCCACGGCCTGTCCCAGCCGCGAGGCGGTCATAAAGGCCACTTCGTCCCCGTGCTCCTCGATATACCGGGCGATGCGGCGCTGCCCCTTGGAGAACTTGGGGCTGCCTTCCCGGATCCTTTCTGAAAGCTGACTGTTCATCCTGCCGCTCCCTTCCTGAAACCAACACAGCATTATTTTAAGGCTTTTTTACGCAAAAATCAAGAGAGAACTGACATTTTCTTCAACATCCTGTGGGAATTTTTCGCTTTTTTTCCGCCTGGGATGCCCCGGCAAGGATGTGCTGCTGCTCCGGCTCCGGGTCGGCAGTCCTCCCCCACCGCCTGCGTCCTTCCGGCCCCCGCCCCGCCCGCCGGCTGCGCCGGCGGCTTTTTCTGCGAAAAAGCGCCCGGCCTCCCGGCCGGGCGGGCGAGGCGGGGACCGCCGGTGCGCTCCCCCGGCGTGCGATCACCGCCGCAGCAGCATCCCCCGCAGCCGCCGGTGGATCCGAGCATAATAGAGCCCGATGAGCTTCTCCAGGCACAGATCGTAGAGCAGGAACATCCCGTTGGCCAGCAGCCACAGCCCCACCGCCAGGAACCCCGGCATCCGCTCCATGGGCAGCCGCAGCAGCCACGCCAGCACGCCCATGCTCAGCACCAGGGCCAGGTTGAAGATCCCCACCTTCACCAGCATCCGCACGCCCTTCCGGGCAATGCGTCCCACCACCGCCGTCAGCACCGGATAGTACCCGAAAAACAGCGCGAAGTACACCGCCGCTTCCCGGTCCGGCACCCACAGCAGCTCCAGCACCGTACACACTGCGTACACCCCCAGCCCCCACTTCACGCCCAGCTGGGCCGTGACGGGGATCAGCACGCACCCCGCCAGCGCCGGCAGGGCAATGGTCGCCATGGGCGCCAGCCCCGTCAGGAACAGGATCACCGTGCACACTGCGGCGCACATGCCGCACAGAGCCACCCGGGCGGATGCTTTCATCGCTCCTTCTCCTTTCCCACACAAGATGCAGGCCCCGCGCTGTGCGAAGCCTGCCCGTCCTTTTCTCAACAGCAGGGGATCAGATCCCCGCCCATACACTCACAGCAGCAGTCCGCACACATCAGCGAGGAGCACATGTCGCAGGCGTTGCACCCGCCCATGGCCGACGCGTTGGGGTTGTACCCCCCGTACACGCCGCTGCGCTGGTTCATGGCCTGGTTCAGCGCCGCGGAATACTCCCCGTTCCCCGGGTCCATCTGGCACGCCCGGGAAAAGTGATCCTTGGCCTCCTCCAGCCAGCCCCTGCGGTACAGCACCGACCCCTTCAAAAAATACCACTCGGCGTTGCGGCGCTCCGGCGGCACCCCGTTGAGGATCTGCTCCGCGTCCGCGATCCGCCCCGTCATGATCAGGTTGCGCACATCGCCGAACCCGGACCGGTTCTGCCCGCTGGCGTACCCGTTCCAGCCTCCCGGGCTGCCGTAGCCGCCCTGGGGCCCCCGGCCCCGGCGCTGGTCGTTGATGGCGTCGTACGCCTCGTTGATCTCCTTCATCTTCTCGTCCGCCAGGTCCTTCAGGGGACTGTCGGCATACTGGTCGGGATGGTATTTCTTGGCCAGATTCCGGTACGCCTCCTTGATCTCCTCATCTGTCGCGGAAGGCGAGACGCCCAGTACCTTATACGGATCGGACATGTTGTTGCTCCTTTTTCACAGTTTTCGGGCACCCCGGCGCTTTTCGTGCACCCGCAGGAAGAGGATCTCCCGCTGCACCTCCGGCAGGCCCTTTTTGACCACATTCTCCACGATGGGCCCAAAGGGCCCCAGCTCCAGCAGGTTCACCGGCAGGATCATCCGGGCCACGTTGGCGTTCAGCGCCTCGTTGCAGTACGCCGCCGCCCGGTCCCGGTCCGCTTCCGTAAGCGCCCGGCCGCTTTCCAGCCCCAGCTTCGCCGCCAGGGGGTTGAACCGTCCCCTGCGCAGATCCTCCTCCAGGTCGTCGGCGGCGTCCATCAGGTACACCCACCGCCCCAAAAAATAGCCGAATTCCCCCAAAGCGGTGCGCTGCCCGCCGTCACAGCCGCTGAGCCCCGCAAAGGCCTCCCGCAGCAGCACCGCCGTGGGCTCGGCGCAGCCGTCGGGCCCCTGGCCCTCCGCTTCCGCCTGGGCCTGTCCCCGGGTGAACGCTTCCGCCAGGGCCGCCAGCTCCGGGTACTGCCCGGCCGCCTTGCGGGCCTTTCGGCCGGTGAGCCCCAACGCGATCCGGCACCCCAGCCGCTTCCAAAAGCCCTCGTCGGCCCGGTCGTCCAGCAGCTTCTGGCGCATCAGCAGCAGGGAAAACCCCGCTGCCCGCCGATAGTCTTCCCCTTCCGAGCGGATAAAAGTACACTTTTTCAGCGGATTCACCACGCACCGCCCCTGGTGCTGGGACAGGGCCGCCCCGTCCACGCACAGGGAGAGCAGCGCGTAAAACGTCAGATCGTAGCTCAGGCTCAGCCGGGCCAGCAGCCCGTATTCCCGACCCAGCACCCGGCACAGCTCGCAATAGACCGCCTTGTACTGCTCGAATTCCCGGACCAGCATCTCCGATTTGTAGGGCCGCACGTATCCAAACATCCGTCAAACCGCTCCCAAAAGGGGGCTTTCTGCCCCCAAAAGGCCCCCTGGGCCCCGTCTGTCCTCTTTATTTTACTATTTCCGAAAATAAAATTGTTGAACACAGTGTAAACATTTCGGCCCGGCCCCGTCACTTTTTCAGCAGCGGCCGCAGGTATTCTCCCGTGTAGGAGCCCGGGACCGCCGCCACGGCCTCCGGTGTGCCGCAGGCCACCACCTGGCCGCCCCGGTTGCCGCCCTCGGGCCCCAGGTCCACGATGTAGTCCGCCGTCTTGATCAGATCCAGGTTGTGCTCGATGACCACCACCGTGTTGCCCGCGTCCACCAGCCGCTGCAGCACCTCGATGAGCCGGTGCACGTCGGCGATGTGCAGCCCCGTGGTGGGCTCGTCCAGGATGTAGATGGTCCGCCCGGTAGGCCGCCGGGAGAGCTCCGTGGCCAGCTTCACCCGCTGGGCCTCGCCGCCGGAGAGGGTGGTGGCCGCCTGTCCCAGCTTCACATAGCCCAGGCCCACGTCCACCAGGGTCTGCAGCTTTCTGGCAAGCCGGGGGATGTCCCGGAAAAAGTCCAGAGCCTCCTCCGCCGTCATCTCCAGCACCTCGTAGATGTTCTTCCCCTTGTACCGCACCTCCAGGGTCTCCCGGTTGTACCGGTGTCCCTTGCACACGTCGCAGGGCACGTACACGTCCGGCAAAAAGTGCATCTCGATGCGGATGATCCCGTCGCCCTGGCAGGCCTCGCACCGGCCGCCCTTCACGTTGAAGGAGAACCGGCTGGCGGTAAAGCCCCGCATTTTGGCATCCTGGGTGCTGGCAAACAGCTCCCGGATGTCCGTGAACAGCCCGGTATACGTGGCCGGGTTGGACCGGGGCGTGCGCCCGATGGGCGACTGGTCGATCTGGATCACCTTGTCCAGGTGCTCCATGCCCAGGATGTCCCGGTGGGCGCCGGGGTGGGTGTGGGCCCGGTTGAGGTCATGGGCCAGGGCCTTGTACAGCACCTCGTTGATCAGCGACGATTTCCCCGACCCGGAGACCCCCGTCACGCAGGTGAAGGTCCCCAGCGGCAGCTGCACGTCGATGTTTTTCAGGTTGTTCTGGGCCGCGCCCCGCACGGTGAGGAAATGCCCGTTGCCGGGCCGCCGCTGGGCAGGCACCGGCACCTGCCGCCTGCCGGAGAGATATTCTCCCGTCATGGAGCCCGGGCAGTCCAGCACGCCCGCCACCGGTCCCGCATAGACGATCTCCCCGCCGTGCACCCCGGCCCCGGGGCCCACGTCCACCAGGTAGTCCGCCGAGCGCATGGTGTCCTCGTCGTGCTCCACCACGATCACCGTGTTCCCCAGGTCCCGCAGGCGCTTCAGCGTGTCCAGCAGCTTCCGGTTGTCCCGCTGGTGCAGGCCGATGCTGGGCTCGTCCAGGATGTACAGCACCCCCATCAGGGAGGACCCGATCTGGGTGGCCAGCCGGATGCGCTGGCTCTCCCCGCCGGACAGCGTCCCCGAGGACCGGGACAGGGTCAGATACTCCAGCCCCACGCTCTTCAGGAACCCCAGCCGGGACCGCACCTCCTTCAGGATGGGCCCGGCGATGACCTTTTCCCGGTCCGTCAGCTCCAGCGCCTCCACGAATTCCAGCGCCTCGGTGACGGATTTGTCGCAGAAGTCCGCGATGTTCACCCCGCCCACCGTCACGGCCAGGCTCTCCTTGGAGAGCCTCTTCCCGTGGCACTCGTCGCAGGGCACCTCGCTCATGTAGGTCTCGATCTCCTCCTTGATCCAGGTGGAGTTGGTGGTCTCATACCGGCGGTTCAGGTTGGTGATGATCCCCTCAAAGGGCGCCGAATAGCTCCCCGAGCCGTATTCCCCGCTGCGCCGCAGCCGGATGGCCTCCCCCTTGGTGCCGTAGAGCAGCACGTCCACGATCTCCTCGGGCAGCTCGTTGATGGGCGTGTCCAGGGAGAAGTGATAGTGCTCCGCCAGGCCCCGCATGTACATGGCCGCGATGGTGCTCCCCTCCATGGCCCAGCCGCTGGCCTTCACGCCTCCCTGGTTGATGGACAGCCGCCGGTCCGGCAGGATCCGGTCCGGGTCGATGCGCAGGAACACCCCCAGCCCGGTGCACTTTTTGCAGGCGCCATAGGGGTTGTTGAAGGAGAACATCCGGGGGGTCAGCTCGTCGATGCTCACCCCGTGCTCCGGGCAGGCGTAGTTCTGGGAGAAGGTGATGTCCTCCCCGCCCACCACGTTCACCAGCACGATGCCCCCGGTCAGGTTCCCCGCCACCTCGATGGAGTCCGCCAGCCGGGAGCGGATGTCCGCCTTCACCGACAGCCGGTCCACCACGATCTCGATGTTGTGCTTCTTGTTCTTTTCCAGGGCCACCGGCTCGCTCAGGTCATACACCAGCCCGTCCACCCGGGCCCGAACGAACCCGGACCGCCGGGCCGCCTCGAACTCCTTCTGGTGCTCGCCCTTTCTCCCCCGCACCACCGGCGCCAGGATCTGGATCCGGCTGCCTGCGGGCAGCGCCAGCACCTGGTCCACGATCTGGTCCACCGTCTGCTGCTTGATCTCCCGCCCGCACACCGGGCAGTGGGGCACGCCGATGCGGGCGTACAGCAGCCGCAGATAGTCGTAGATCTCCGTCACCGTGCCCACCGTGGAGCGCGGGTTCTTGGAGGTGGTCTTCTGGTCGATGGAAATGGCCGGGCTCAGCCCGTCGATGCTGTCCACGTCGGGCTTCTCCATCTGCCCCAAAAACATCCGGGCGTAGGAGGACAGGGACTCCACATACCGCCGCTGCCCCTCCGCATAGATGGTGTCGAAGGCCAGGGACGATTTCCCCGACCCGGACAGCCCCGTCAGCACCACCAGCTTGTCCCGGGGGATGGTCACGTCCACGTTTTTCAGGTTGTGCTCCCGGGCGCCTTTGATGACGATGTTTTCCAAACTCATGGTCTTCTCCTACTTTTCTTCCAGTTTTCGGGCGGCGGCCTCCACCCAGGCGGGGACATAGCCGCACCGCACCGCGATGGCCTGGGAATGCACGTTGGCCACCGCCGAGCCGTAAAAGGGCAGCTTCCCCATTTCCGCGATGCGGCGGCTCAAAAGGCTCACCAGCGCCGTGCCCAGTCCCCGGCCCCGGTAAGCGGGCAGCACGTCGATGCCCACCTGCCACATCTCGGTCGTGTCGGCAGAGGCCCCCGCCAGCCCCGCGATCTGCTCCCCGTCCAGCGCCGCCAGGGCGAGGACGTCCGGCCGGTCCGGGTTGGGCCCCTCCGACAGGGCGCTGTGGAACCGGGTGTTGGGGTACAGCGCCGAAACCGCGTCCTCCCCCTCGAACCACCGCAGCGTGCAGCCCGCCGGCACCGGCCGCTCCGGGAAGCTCCCGTCGGGCAGGTACATGTGGAACGTCCCCGTCACTTCATAGCCCAATGCTCCCAGTTTTCGGTCGATGGCCCGCAGCTGGGGATATTCGAACAGCCGGTGCAGGTCCTGCATGGACTCTGCCAGCCCCTGCAAAAAGGGGTGCAGGGGCTCTGCCGCCGTGGCCACCACGCTGTTGCCGGTGGAGGCCATGGCGAAAAACGGCGCCTCCGGGCTGTAGATCCGCACCCCCGGGGGCTTGTGGGGCAGGGTCAGGGTGAAGCCCGGCCGGGTGAAGTCCTCCGGCGCGGCGTGATATTCCAAAGCCAGCTGCTTTCTGGCAGCGGCGAAGATCTCACCTTTTGTCATCATTCCGTTTCCTCTCCATAGGGAAAGCAGTGCTCCGCTTTCGACTGAAATTCCCGGAGGCGCACGATCTTCCCGTCCCCGTCGAAGGCCGCGAGGCTCACCCCGTCAAAGCCGCTGACTTCCCCGTCGTATTCGCACTGGAAATACCACTCCACCGCAGTCTGGGGCCCGTCGTGGAGAAATCCCCGGATGTCCCAGCGCAGCACCCGGCCTCGGCGGTTCCAATCGGCAAACCATTTTTGGATCTGCGAAAGCCCCCGGTATTCCGGGCCGTAGCACTCGCTGTACACCGCATCGGCCGCGAAGACCTGGGGGAGGCAGGCCGGGTCATTCTGGAGCCATGCGGCAAAATATCGGCGGATGAGCTTTTCCCGCCGGGAGCCTTCCGGGTTCATTTGCCTGCACTCCCCTTCCCGTCTCCGCCAAAGGCGATCCGCCGCGCCCGCTCTGCAAAGGACTTTTTCCAGCAGCTTCGGCGTTCCAAAATCGTCTGTAAAAGATCCATCTCGCTCTCCTCTCTACCGTCTCCCCCGGCGCTTTTTCCGGGGCGGCTGGACAGTCACGGTGCCCGCCGTCTGGTTCTCCAGCTCCTTGATCCGGTCCCGCAGGTACGCCGCCTGCTCGAACTCCAGCAGCAGCGCCGCGGCCTTCATCTCCTTGGTCAGCTCCCGGATGAGCTCCTGGCGCTCGGCGGGGGTGTAGTGGGGCGCGGCCTTCTCCCCGGTGTCCTTCCCGCCGGAGATCTCCAGCACCTCGGCCACGTTCTTCACGATGGTCCGGGGGGTGATGTCGTGCTCCCGGTTGTACTGCTCCTGGATGGCCCGGCGGCGCTCCGTCTCGGTGATGGCGTACTCCATGGAGGGCGTCACCTCGTCGGCATACAGGATCACCTCGCCCCCGGCGTTCCGGGCGGCCCGGCCCACGGTCTGGATGAGGCTGCGGCCGGAGCGCAGAAAGCCCTCCTTGTCCGCGTCCAGAATGGCCACCAGGGACACCTCCGGCAGGTCCAGGCCCTCTCTAAGCAGGTTGATGCCCACCAGCACGTCGAAGTCCCCCAGCCGCAGCCCCCGGATGATCTCCATGCGCTCCACGGTGTCGATGTCGTGGTGCATGTACCGCACCCGGATGCCGAAGCCCTCCAGATAGGCGGTCAGGTCCTCGGCCATTTTCTTCGTCAGCGTGGTGATGAGCACCCGCTCCCGGCGCTCCACCCGCAGGTTGATCTCGCTGATCAGGTCGTCGATCTGCCCGTCGGTGGGCTTCACGGTGATCTTGGGGTCCAGCAGGCCCGTGGGCCGGATGACCTGCTCCACCACCTGGGCGGAGACCGCCAGCTCCTGGTCGCCCGGGGTGGCGCTGACGAACACCGCCTGGTGGATGTGGCTGTAAAATTCCTCATAATTCAGGGGCCGGTTGTCAAAGGCGGAGGGCAGCCGGAAGCCGTAGTCCACCAGCAGCTCCTTCCGGGCCCGGTCCCCAGCGTACATGCCCCGCACCTGGGGCAGGGTCACGTGGCTCTCGTCCACGAACAGCAGAAAATCCTCCGGGAAATAGTCCAGCAGCGTGAAGGGCTTGCTGCCCGGCGCCCGGCCGGACAGCACCCGGGAGTAGTTCTCGATGCCCTTGCAGAAGCCGATCTCCGACAGCATCTCCATGTCGTAGCGGGTGCGCTGCTCGATGCGCTGGGCCTCGATGAGCTTGCCCTGTGCCTTGAACCAGGCCACCCGCTCCTCCATCTCGGCCTCGATGTCCCGGATGGCCCGCTCCATTTTTTCCGCCGGGACGATGTAGTGGGAGGCGGGATAGATGGCGATGTGCCGCAGCTCGGCGATGATCTCCCCGGTGAGGGGGTTGAACTCCCGGATGCGGTCGATCTCGTCCCCGAAAAACTCCACCCGGATGGCCCGTTCGCTGGAGTAGGCGGGAAAGATCTCCACCACGTCTCCCCGCACCCGGAACTTGTTCCGCACGAAATTCACGTCGTTGCGCTCGTACTGCAGCGTCACCAGGCGCTTGAGCAGCTCATCCCGCACCACCTCCATCCCCGGCCGCAGGGAGATGATCATGTTCCGGTAGTCGATGGGGTCCCCCAGGGAGTAGATGCAGGACACCGACGCCACGATGATCACGTCCCGCCGCTCGGAGAGGGCGCCGGTGGCGCTGTGGCGCATTTTGTCGATCTCGTCGTTGACGGCGGAATCCTTCTCGATGTAGGTGTCCGTCTGGACGATGTAGGCTTCGGGCTGGTAGTAGTCGTAGTAGCTGACGAAATATTCCACGGCGTTCTCCGGGAAAAACTCCCGGAACTCCGAGCACAGCTGGGCCGCCAGGGTCTTGTTGTGGGCCAGCACCAGGGTGGGCTTGTTCACCCGGGCGATGACGTTTGCCATGGTGAAGGTCTTGCCGGAGCCGGTGACCCCCATGAGGGTCTGCTCCTTCATGCCGGAAAGGACCCCCTGCACCAGCTTTTCGATGGCCTGGGGCTGGTCGCCGGTGGGCCGGTAGTCGGAAACGAGTTTGAAATCCAAGGCAGGCGCCTCCTTCAGGGTCGTTGGGAAAGGCCGGTCTCCTCCTGGGTGTGCAGGTCCATGGCCCGCAGGCGCTGCAGCTGGTCGGACTGGGTCTCGTCCTTGAGGCGCCTGAGGCGCTCCAGCATGCCGTCCTCCCGGAAGGAGTAGTAATTTTCCCCGCCGAAGATCAGGTGGTCGCTGAGCTCCACGCCGATCTCCTCCAGGCCGCCCAGCAGCCGGCCGGTGAGCAGCAGGTCGTTGAAAGACGGGGCGATGACCCCGCTGGGGTGGTTGTGGGCCACATAGGCCTCCGTGGCCTGATACACGATGCACAGCTGCACCAGCCGCCGCATGTGCAGGGGCACCTCGCCGAAGGAGCCCTCGCACACCAGGTCGTTGTAGACGGCGCGGCCCTGGCGGTCCAGCAGCAGCAGGCCCACGGCCTCGGTGCGGCGGCCGGTGAACCGCCGGGACAGCGCCCGGGCGGCGGAATCGGAATCGTAGACATAGCGGGCGTCCCAGGTCTGCTCCTCGTCATAGGCCTGGGCCAGGCGCACCACCAGCCGCACCAGGCGCACGGCGGGCTCCGTCATGCCCGGAACACTGCGCAGATCGGTCTCCTGGGCCGCAAAAATGCCCCGGAAGCTGTCCAGAGAGCGCAGCAGCCCGGCACAGACCCGTCTGGCCTGGGCGGGGGCCATCACCAGGCCCAGGGCCTCCTCCAGCAGCTGGCGGCGGGTCTCCTCCGTCAGGGAGAGCTTTCCCGGCACCCGGCCGGCGCCGGGTGCGTTTGCAGGTGTGTTCCGGTCCACGTCCATCCCTCCGGTCGTCGAAAAGTCCACACACCCTATATTATATCAAACATTTGTTCATTTGTCAAGAGGGTACGGCACATTTTCCAAACTTTTTTTGCAAAAGCCCCCGGCGGGGGCGGCCCGGGGGCGGTTGGGGAAAAATCCACAAAAATGGGGGCAAAATTTCTCGAACATTTTTTCGTTTTCCTCTGGACAAATGGAGAAAAGTGTGGTATACTATAGGGTAGATCGGTATGCCCTGCCGCCAGCGTCCGGCAGGCCCCGCCGTTTTGCCGGGCGGCGGCCCGGCGGCTGCGGGGAGACCGCCCGCCCACCGGCACCGGGCGCCGCCGCCCGCTTTTCTCCCCCCCCGGGAGAAAAGCGCCTGGACCCCTGCGGGGTCCGGGCGGCAAAACGGCGGGGCCGGCAAAACACGCGCATCCCCGGGATGCCAAGCAAAGAGGAGGTCCGGCTATGCCCGAACTCAGGCAGAACGAAACCCATTCCCTGCGCAGCAACTACTACCTCAAGGCCTTTTTCCTGGGCCTGGGGCTGAGCATCGCCATCTTCCTGCCGTTTTTGGTGGTGGACGGCGGCCGGTTCCTGTTTTACGGGGATTTCAACGTCCAGCAGGTGCCCTTCTACCGCCTGGCCCACGACGCCGTCCGGGCCGGGGAATTCGGCTGGAACTACAAGACCGATCTGGGCGTAAACTTCATCGGCTCCTACTCGTTCTACCTGCTGGGCAGCCCCTTCTTCTGGCTGACCATCCCCTTCCCCTCCCAGTGGGTGCAGTACCTCATGGGCCCGCTGCTCATCCTCAAGCTGGGGTGCGCCTCGCTGACGGGGTACGTGTACCTCCACCGGTACACCCGCACCCGGGACGCCGCCCTGGTGGGAGCCCTGCTGTACGCCTTCTCCGGGTTTTCGGTGTACAACATCTTCTTCAACCACTTCCACGAGGCCATCATCACCTTCCCCCTGCTGCTCACCGCCCTGGATGAGTACATGCTCCACCGGCGGCGGGGGCTGTTCGCCCTGGCGGTGGGCTTCTGCTGCCTGGTGAACTACTACTTTTTCGTGGGGCAGGTCACCTTCACCCTGGTGTATTTCTGCATCCGGCTGGCTTCCGGCAGCTGGCGCATCGGCGTGCGGGATTTCTTCCTGCTGGCGCTGGAAGCGGTGCTGGGACTGGGACTCTCCGGCGTGCTGCTGCTGCCCTCCGTCCTGGCGGTGGTGCAGAACACCCGCACCGGCAACTTCATCAACGGCTGGAACGCCGTGCTCTACGGCAAAAACCAGCGGTATCTCCACATCCTGGAGTGCTTCTTCTTCCCGCCGGACATCCCCGCCCGGCCCAACTTCACCCCGGATTCCGACGCCAAGTGGGCCTCTCTGGGCGCGTGGCTGCCGCTGTTCGGCATGTCGGGGGTCATCGGGTGGCTGCAGCTGCGCCGGAAGCACTGGCTGAAAAAGCTGCTGGCGGTGCTGTTCTTCATGGCCCTGGTGCCGGGGCTCAACGCCGCGTTCCAGCTGTTCAACAGCGCCTACTACGCCCGGTGGTTCTACACCCTGACGCTGATGATGTCCCTGGCCACGGTGCTGGCCCTGGAAAACGACGGGGTGGACTGGAAGCGCGCCGTGGCCTGGACCGGGGCCATCACCCTGGGCATCGCGGCGGTGGTGGGCTTCATGCCCACGGTGAACACCTCGGAGGAGGGGGAAAAGTCCGTGTCCTTCGGGCTGGAGCAGTACCCCACCCGGTTCTGGAGCTATGTGGCCATCGCCCTGGTCTCCCTGGCGGCCCTGTGCTACGTCTTCCTGTTCTGCCGGGACAGCTTCCGGCGGTTCTACCGGTCCCTGGACCGGGCGCTGGCCCTCATCGTGGTGTTTTACAGCATCTTCTTCATCTCCCTGGGCAAGACCCAGGCGGACTACACCTGGGACCACCTGATCCCCTACGCCCTCAACGGCGGCGAGCAGGTGGCCCTGCCCGGCCTGCAGGAGACCCGGTCCGACTTCTACGAGTCCCTGGACAACTCTGCCATGTTCTGGGAGATCCCCTCCATCCAGGCGTTCCACTCCATCGTGCCCGGCTCGGTGATGGAGTTCTACGAGTCCATCGGCGTCCAGCGGGACGTGGCCTCCCGGCCGGACACCAGCCACTATGCCCTGCGGGGGCTCACCTCGGTGCGGTGGCTGTTCGACGACGACCACGACGACAACTATTTCGCCGGCGAGGACGGCGCCGACCCCGCCATGCCGGGCTTTGCGTACTACGGCAACCTCAACGGCTTTGACGTGTGGGAGAACCTGTACTGCATCCCCATGGGCTTCTCCTACGACTGCTATCTGCCCCGGTCGGAGTACGACGCCCTCTCTGAGAAGGCCCGGGAGCGCAACCTGGTGCGGGCCGTGGTGCTGGAGGACGAGGACGTGGCCTTCTGCGGGGATCTGCTGTACAAGCAGCCGGAAAAGGAACGGCTGCAGAGCCAGCAGGACTATCTGGAGGACTGCACCGCCCGGAGCCAGACCGCCTGCACCCAATTCGCCTACACCCGCACGGGCTTCACCGCCACCGCCAGCCCGGAGCGGGACCGGCTGATGTTCTTCAGCGTCCCCTATGAGAGCGGCTGGAACGCCACCGTCAACGGCCAGCCGGCGGATATCCTCCGGGTGAACGTGGGCTTTATGGCGGTGCGGGTGCCCGCCGGGGAGGACGTGCAGATCGTCTTCACCTACCGGACCCCGGGGCTCTCTCTGGGCTTTGCGTTGACGATCCTCTCCGGGCTGCTGCTGGGGCTCTACCGGATGTTCAACCGCCAGGGGTTCTTCCCCCAGAAGCCCCCGGTGCGCACGGCGCTGCTGCGGGTGGGGGACTTTGCCCAGTATCAGCAGAGCCGGGGGGCCACCTTCCAGCGGCCCAACGCCCTGCGGCCCAAGCAGGAGCGGCGCCCCATGGCGCCGGAGCCGGACGCCCCGCCCCCCGCCGGGACCCCGGCGGAGGAGGCAGAAATCCCTGAAAAGGAGGAACAGCCATGAACGGACCTGCGGTGTACCTGGTGGTGCCCTGCTACAACGAGGAAGCGGTGCTGCCCGAGACCGTGAAGCGCCTGACGGAGAAGCTCGCCCGCATGGGAGAAGCCGGCCTGGCGGGAGAGGGCTCCCGGATCCTGCTGGTGGACGACGGCAGCAAGGACCGGACCTGGGCGCTGATCCAGGCCTTTCACGGGGAAGATCCCCGGGTGGAGGGCGTGAAGCTGGCCCACAACCGAGGCCACCAGAACGCCCTGCTGTGCGGGCTGATGACCGCCCTGCCCCGGTGCGACTGCGCCATCAGCCTGGACGCGGACCTGCAGGACGACGTGGAGGCGCTGGACGCCTTTGTGGAGAAGTTCCTGGAGGGGTGCGACGTGGTGTACGGGGTGCGCAACCGCCGGGACACGGACACCTGGTTCAAGCGGGCCACTGCCCAGGGCTTTTACCGCATCATGCGGCTGCTGGGGGCGGACGTGGTGTTCAACCACGCGGACTACCGGCTGATGAGCCGCCGGGCCCTGGAGGGGCTTTCGGAATACCGGGAGGTGAACCTGTTCCTGCGGGGGCTGGTGCCCCTCATCGGCTACCGCAGCGACTACGTCTACTACGACCGGCAGGAGCGGTTCGCGGGGGAATCCAAATACCCCTTCAAGAAGATGCTGGCCTTTGCCCTGGACGGGATCACCAGCTTTTCGGTGCGGCCGCTGAAGCTCATCTCCAACCTGGGGATCCTGATCTCGGTGCTCAGCGTGTTCGGGCTGCTGTACGCGCTGATCTCCTACTTCGCCGGGTGGGCGGTGTCCGGGTGGACGGCCATCGTGTGCTCCATCTGGCTGCTGGGCGGCCTGCAGATGCTGTGCCTGGGCGTGGTGGGCGGCTACATCGGGAAGATCTACAGCGAGGTGAAGGCCCGGCCGCGGTTCCGGGTGGAGGAAGCGCTGCTGCACGGGCCCGGGGACCCGGGAAAGGACGGCCATGGAACGACTGCGGATCAAGACCTTTGATGAGCTGACCACCCGGGAGCTGTACCGGCTTGTGCAGGCCCGGGAGGCGGTGTTCGTGGTGGAGCAGCAGTGCCCCTATCCCGAGCTGGACGGCAAGGACCAGGCCGCGGTGCACGTGTGGCTGGAGGAAGGGGACACGGTGCTGGCCTATCTCCGGGTGCTGCCGGCGGGGGTGTCCTTCCCGGAGGCGTCCATCGGGCGGGTGATCTCCACCCGGCGGGGGGCAGGCTACGGGCGGCGGATCGTGGAGGCAGGCCTGCAGGTCCTGGAAGAGCGCTGGGGCGGCGTGCCCGTGCGCATCGAGGCCCAGAGCTACGCCCAGGGGTTCTACGCCCGGTTCGGGTTCCGGCGGGTGTCGGAGGAGTTCCTGGAGGACGGCATCCCCCACGTGGAGATGCTGCGGCCCGGGACGAAGCCCCAAAACGCATAAAAAAACAGGGCCCCCGCGGGGGCCCTTTGCAGCCGGAAATGAGACCCGCGGCCGTCACAGGCGGCTGGGATCGTAGCAGAACTGGAGGACCTGGCCTCTGCTCACGTGGGAGAACCGCAGCTCCCCGCCGTGCCAGGGGATCTGGGCCGCCTCCCCCACCAACGCGCCGGACACCAGGTCCCGGGTGAGGGACAGGTTGTCCGCCACGTACTGACCGGTGAGCTGCACGGGGGACTGGTCCCGGTGGCCGGGATAGATGCGCAGGTCGGGGCACAGACGGGTCTGGGCATACAGGGCTTCCAGGTCCCGGAGATAGACGTGGAGGGGGCTGCAGGTGGGCAGCTGCATCCAGAAATGGCCGGAGCCGATGCTGTCGCCGGAAAAGAGCAGCTGGTTTTGGGCATCCAGCGCCGCCATGGACCCGGCGGAGTGGCCGTTCACCGGCAGGACCCGGAGGGTGAAGCCCCCCAGATCGAAGACGTGGCCGGGCTGCAGGTCGATGAACCAGCTGGGGTCGGGGCCCTGGAGCAGGTCCAGGTCCCGGTGGCTCATGTAGATGGGCACCCCGGCGGCGTGAAAGCCCGCCACGGAGGCCCCGGCGTGATCCAGGTGACCGTGGGTGATGAAGAGCTCCAGGGGCTTTTGGGTGATGCGGCGCACGGCCTCATAGAGGCCGGTATCGGTCTGTAAGGCATCCACCACCAGGGCGCTGTTGTCCCCTTCCAGCAGGTAGGCGTCCACATAGGGGCCGGCCTCGTTGTCTTCGGTGAACTGCCAGAGGTGCGGGGCGATGCATTTGGGCGGGGCGACTTGCCGGTCCATACAGGGGTCTCCTTTCACAGCTGCCGGACGAGCCGGGCGGCGGCCTCCCGGGCGCGCTCGTAGTCCACGTTCTCCAGCAGATAGGGTTTGATGGGCCGCTGGGCGGCGGGGTCGGCGGGGGAGAGTTCATAGCGGAACAGGCGGCAGTCGGGCTGGGGCGGGGCTTCGGCAAAGCCCATGGCGGTGAAGAACCCGGCGGCGGCTCGGTTTTCCGGCCGGACCCGGGCGGTGACCACCCGCCGGCTGCCCAGCTCCAGCATGTCCCGCATGAGGGCCCACAGGGCCCGTCCCACTCCCCGGCGCAGGAATTCCGGCTTCACATAGAGCTGGAACTCCACGGAGAAGAGGTCCTCCGGGGCGGTGCGGTCCTCGGTGAGGTGGCAGAAGCCCGCCGGGGTGGAGTCGATCTCGCAGAGGAGCCAGCCCAGGCCGTAGGTGTAGCGGTCGATGCGGGCGATGTAGGCCTGCAGCTCCGGGGGCTCGGCCTCCGGGGCACAGCAGGTGCCGGTGTAGGGGGCGTAGATCTTCAGCATGGAGGGTCCGTCCCACTCGTTGACCCGGCGGACAGCGATCTTCTGCATGGCGCTCACTCCTGTTCCGTCTCGCGGACGGTAAAGATTTCCGAGACCTTCTGGCTGTCGCCGAAGGCGTTGTTGTATTCCAAAATGTCGTACTGCCGCAGCAGATCGTCGAAGGGGGTGGCGCTGCCGTTCTGGTAACAGGCGCCGGTGCAGTCGATCATGCCCTCGGCGGTGATCACCGGGACCTGGGCCCGCAGCATCTCCAAAAAGCGGGTGTAGTCGGTGCCGGGCAGGCCCGCCGCCCGCAGCAGCAGGCCGGAGAGGTAATTGAGGCTCACCTGCTCGATGTGCTCGCCCCGGAGGGGGTAGTTGGCCCAGATGAGGAAGGGCACCTGGTATTCCCGCATCACGTCCTGGAAGGACAGGTGGGCGGCGTCGGCGTCCAGCAGCGCGGAGACGAAGCCCTCCTCCAGGTTGGGCCAGTGGTCGCCGAAGATCAGCACCACCACGGGGTCCTCCTGCTCGGCAAAGTATGTAAGCAGCTCCTCCAGGGCGGCGTCGGACTTTTGGGTGAGGGTGAGGTACTGTTCCGCCTGGGGGAACGCCCCCTCCTGCCCCTGCACGTGCACCGTGGCGGGGTAATCCTCCACCTCGTAGCCGCCGTGGTTCTGGATGGTGACGTTGAAGAGGAACTGGGGGGTGTCGGGGTCCCGGTGCTCGTATTCCCAGATCACCTGGCGGTAGCCGGAGCGGTCGCTGGTGAGGCCGTGCTCCAGCTCCCGGCGGACATCGAACTCCCGGGCGGAGATGAACGCGTCGAAGCCCAGGAAGGGATAGGCTTCATCCCGCTGCCAGGCGCTGCGGTTGCCGGGGTGGATGGCGGTGCAGGTGTAGCCGTAGGCCTTGAGGATGCTGGGCAGGGCGGTCTGGTCGCAGTCCACATACTGCTGATACGGCTTGCTGCCCGTGGGCAGAAAGGCCGTGGTGTTGCCGGTGAGGAACTCGTACTCGCTGTTGCAGGTGTTGCCCCCGTACACCGAGGACCAGGCCGTGCCCCAGATCACGTCGTCCCGCTGCTGCAGGGAATGGAGGAAGGGCAGATTGTCCGGGGAGAAGGTGAGGGAGCCCACGTTTTCCAGGTCGGTGAAGGATTCGTTCATGATGGCCACGATGGTGGGCAGCTTTTCCGGCGTCCCATAGGGCTCCGGCTCCGGCAGGGCGGCGAGCTCCTCCTGCAGGGCCAGCACCTGGGCGGAGGAATACCCCTCGGGCTTTTCCACCATCAGGTACTGGACGTTGGCGAAAAAGCCGGCGGCCACGCCGGTGATCTGGGAGGAGACCTTCTGGTTCCAGGCCCAGACGGAAACGCCCATGGCGGGCAGGATGTTCATGGGGAACAGCAGCACGAACAGGACGAAGGACACGCCCAGCGACCCCAGGCGCTCCAGGATCCGGTACCGGCGGGTGGGGGCCCCGGGGCGGCTTTGGGGGCCGCATTTCAGGGCGATGGCCACCAGGCAGAAGAAGGCCAGCATGACGATGGCCATCTGCCGGGTGGGGATGAGCTTATACCCGCCGGCCACGCTCATGGCCGTGCCCACGGATTGGATATCCCAGGGCAGGATGGGCTGGCCGCGGTACTCCACCACGAAATAATTGGCGATGCCGAACGTCAGGAAGCCGAACCCGCCCACCAGCACGGTGAGCCAGACCCGGCGGAACAGGCCGTACAGCAGGGCGTAGACCATCAGGTAGCACAGGTAATTGGCCAGGCTGCGCATGGGCGGGAACGTCCGGAACTGGGTGTCGTTGAGGAAATCCACCGCCAGAAAGGACAGCAGGGGCATCAAAAACAGCAGGCTGCCGCCGATGAGCCCCCGGGCCACCCGGCCGAAGTCGACCTCCAGCAGGAACAGGAAGGCGCCGAGCACGGTCAGGGCCACATACAGCAGGGTGTACCAGCCATAGATGGGCAGCAGCCCGGTGAGCTCCTCCTCCACCAGCAGGAGACGCTCCACCACCAGGAAGATCCCGGCGGCGATGAGGAGGGCCGCTGCCAGGCCGGTGTTCCGGCGGGAAAAGTCCAGCCGGAAGGGCCAGCCGCGCCGGGCAGCGGACGAATGGGAAGATTGCGTGGGATTCGTGGATTCTTGCATGACGTTGCCTCTCGGATGTTTAGGAATGGGCGCTCCCCCGGCGCTGGTGCCACTGCAAAATGGCGTCCGCAATGCGCCGGCTGGCAAAGCCGTCCCCATAGGGGTTGGCCGCCTGGCTCATGCGGTGATATTCCTCCGGGTCCAGCAGCAGCTGACGCACCAGGGCATACAGGGATCCCTCCTCGGTGCCGGCCAGCTTCAGGGTGCCTGCGGCCAGGCCCTCGGGCCGCTCGGTGGTGTCCCGCAGGACGATCACCGGCTTGCCCAGGGAGGGGGCTTCCTCCTGGATGCCGCCGCTGTCGGTGAGGATGAGGAAGGAGCGGGCCAGCAGGTTGTGGAACTCGATGACCTCCATGGGGGGCACCAGCCGCACCCGGTCCAGCCCGCCCAGCTCCTGGTCCGCCGCCTGGCGCACCAGGGGGTTGAGGTGGACGGGATAGAGCACCTTCACGTCGGGGAATTCCTCCACGATGCGGCGGATGGCCCGGAACATGCGGTGCATGGGCTCGCCCAGGTTCTCCCGGCGGTGGGCCGTCAGCACGATGAGCCGGGAGCCCGCCGCCCAGTCGATCCACTCGTGGCGGTATCCCTCCCGGACGGTGGTGCGCAGGGCGTCGATGGCGGTGTTGCCGGTGACCACGATGGTCTTCGGGTCCTTGCCCTCGGCCAGGAGGTTCTCCCGGGCCTGGGGGGTGGGCGCAAAGTGCAGGTCCGCCATGCAGCCCACGAACTGCCGGTTCATCTCCTCGGGATAGGGGGAATACTTGTTGTGGGTGCGCAGGCCGGCCTCCACATGGCCCACGGCGATCTGGCTGTAAAAGGCGGCCAGCGCCCCGGCAAAGGTGGTGGTGGTGTCCCCGTGGACCAGGACCATGTCGGGCTTCTCCTGCTGCAGCACCGCCTCCAGGCCCTGGAGCACCCGGGCGGTGATGTCGGAGAGGGTCTGCCCCGGACGCATGATGTCCAGGTCATAGTGGGGCTGGATCTGGAACGCGGTCAGCACCTGGTCCAGCATCTCCCGGTGCTGGGCGGTGACGCACACCACGCTGTCGAATTCCTGCCGGGAGGCCAGCTCCTGCACCAGCGGGGCCATTTTGATGGTCTCGGGCCGGGTGCCGAACACGGACAGGACCTTACATTTTTCCATGATCACCAAAACCTTTCCGGAGCAAGTATATGGACAAAATCTGAACTTCTTGCGAACAAACCCTTACAAAATCCTTACATTTCCGGTCTCAGCGGCCCCGGGCCGCCCGGCGCACCGCCCCCATGAACTTGAGATTGCTCTCGTAAAAGCGCTTGAGGCGGCTGGGCTCCCGGGTGATGCGGTACAGCCACTCCGTGTTGGTCTTTAAGAAGAAGGCCGGGGCCCGTTTCTTGAGCCCGCTGAGCACGTCAAAGGACCCGCCCACCCCCATGAACACCCCGTGGGAAAATTCCCCCAGGTGCCGGGCGATGAGCTTCTCCTGGGCGGGCACGCCCAGGGCCACCAGCACCAGGTCCGGGTCACGGGCCGCAAAATCAGAAAGGATCATTTCCTTGTCCCCGTCGTAGCCGTTGTGGGCGTAGATGCGCATGCCCGGCCACTCCGTCCGCAGCTTGTCCCCCAGGGCGGTCACCACTTCCTCCCGAGCGCCCAGCAGGCACACGGTCTTTCCCTCCGCCCCGCACAGCGCCAGCAGCCGCTGGGCCAGGTCCACCCCGGTGATGCGCCCGCTCACCGGCAGGTGCAGCATCTCCATGGCCTTCACCACACTGACGCCGTCCGGCGTCAGCAGCGTCTCCGGCAGGTCCAGCAGCGCCTGGGCCTGGGGGTCGGTCTCCGCCTTCATCAGGATCTCCGGGTTGGCGGTGACCACGAACCGCTTTTCCCCCGCCGAAAGGCTCTGCCGGAGCAGGCCCAGGAATTCCTCCGCCGTGCCGGCATAGATCCGGCTCAGGTTCTCAACCAGGGACATCAGTCATTCTCCTTTTCCGCTTGGCGCTTCCTGCGGTTCTCCACCCGGTCCTCGTCGAAATCGTACTCCTCCTGGGCGTGGAACGCCTCGGTGCTCTCAGAGGCCTTGAAGAAGACGGTGACCGTTTGGAAGATCAGCTTCAGGTCCTGCCAGATGCTGTAATTCTCGATATACATCAGGTCCATGACCAGCTTGTCCTTGGGCGAGGTGTTGTACTTGCCGGCAATCTGCGCCAGCCCCGTCAGGCCCGCCTTCATCCGCAGGCGATAGGCGAATTCCGGCAGCTCGCTGGTGTATTTTTCCACGTTTTCCAGCATCTCCGGCCGCGGCCCCACCACGGTCATGTCTCCGGTGAGGATATTGACCAGCTGGGGCAGCTCGTCGATGCGGTATTTCCGCAGGATCCGCCCCACCCGGGTGATGCGGTCGTCATCGTCCGTCACCGAGCGGTGCACGGAGTTCTCCTCCCGCATGGTGCGGAACTTCAGCACCTCGAAGACCCGGCCGTATTTGGTGGCCCGCTTCTGCCGGTAAAAGACCTTGCCGCCGTCCTCCGCCTTGATGGCGATGGCGCAGCCCAGCATGACCGGGCTCAGCAGGACCAGCGCCGCCAGGGAGATCACCACGTCCATCAGGCGCTTCACCACCCGCTGCTCCATGGTCAGGTCCCGGGCCACGTGCATCACCAGGGATTTGTCGTCCAGGGTGATGTACTTGGCCCCCTGGCTCACCACGTCGATCATCTCAAAGTTGTAATAGGTGTTCTTCTGCTGCTGATAGCAGAAGGCGATCAGGTCCTCCCGGGCGGGCAGGGGCACGTCGTAGAGGAACACCGTGTCGCTGCGGGAGATCACATCCAGCACGTTCTTGGCGTCATACCGCACGATCTCGTCGATCTCATACTGCTTGCGGAACCGGCGGATCTTGGGGATGATGTTCCCCAGGCTCTGCCGGGAGGAGGAGATCACGCAGCACTTTTCCGGCGGCGCCAGGGAGAAATAAATGAAATTGCCCAGATAGGCGAAAATGGCGATGACGATGAGCTGCAGCACGATGACCAGCAGCAGCAGGTGGGGCGTTTCGTAGACGAAATGGGGGTTCTTCTTCTCGCTGGTGTTCATGATGGACAGCTGGAAGTGGGTCACCAGGTCGGTGATCACCGTGGCCAGCCCCATGGAATAGATGATGGGCTTGCTCTTTTGGGTGCCCACGGCATAGCCGCCGTACACCTGCATCAGGGCGATGCCCAAAACGATGAACGTCACCGCGGTGACGCCGGTGGTGCGGGAGAAATCGAACAGCCAGGGATTGTCGATGCCGAAGATGGCGAAAAAGATCACAAAGAGGCAGGCGAACAGCGTGATCTTCAGCAGGAAGACCACCGTCCGCTTGAGCTTTTTAATCATCTGCATAGCGGTACCATCCTTTATACGTCCCCTTTGGGCCGGACCGTCCGTGGAAAGCCCTGGGGGGCATGCGGGGGCCGGACCTCAAAAGGTTAGTCTTCGTCATTATAACCCATTTCTCCCAAAAAGTAAAGCGGACCCGGAAAAATGCCCCTTTTCCCCGGAAAAACAAAAAAAGCGCGCGGGCTTTCGCCCGCGCGCCGGTCCGGCGGCGGCTTACTGCTCGAAGATGGCCGCGGCCTGTTTCAGGGTCTCGATGATCTGGATGTGCTGGGGGCAGTGGGCCTCGCAGTTCCCGCACTGCAGGCAGTCGGAGGCCTTGCCGCCCTCCCGGGTCACCCGCCCGTAGGAATTCTGGGCGCCCGCCCGGTTGTTGTACAGCGAGAAGTTGTTCATGGTGGAGAAGATCCCCGGGATGTTGATTTTCTGGGGGCAGCCGTCCACGCAGTATTTGCACCCGGTGCAGGGGATGGTGGGGATGCTCTTCAGGATCTCCACGGCCCGGTCGATGACCCCCCGCTCCTCGGCGGTCAGGGGCTGGAAGTGCTCCATGTAGGAGACATTGTCGTTGAGCTGCTCCAGGCTGGACATGCCGGACAGCACCGTCACCAGGCCCTCCAGCGAGGCGGCGAACCGCACAGCCCAGGAGGGCACGGACATCTCGGGCTCGGCTGCCTTGAAGACCTTCTGGATCTCCTCGGGCATGGTGGCCAGAGAACCGCCCTTCACCGGCTCCATGATGATGACGGGCTTCTGGTGCTTCCGGGCCACCTCATAGCACGCCCGGGACTGCACGTTCTCGCTCTCCCAGTCGGCATAGTTGATCTGCAGCTGGACGAATTCGGCCTCCGGGTGCTTGGTGAGGATATCGTCCAGCACCTCGGGCTTGTCGTGGAAGGAGAAGCCCATGTGCCGGATGCGGCCCTGGGCCTTCAGGTCCTGCAGGAACTGCCAGGCGCCGAATTCCTCCGCCTTTTGGGCGGCTTCCTTCCCCATGGAGTGGAGCAGATAAAAGTCATAATAGGTCAGGCTGGCCCGGTCCAAAGACTCCTGGAAGATGGCCTCCATGGATTCCCGGTCCTTTAGGTCCCACAGGGGCAGCTTGCTGGCGCACACGAAGCTGTCCCGGGGGTACCGCTTGACAACGGCCTCGCCCAGGGCCCGCTCGCTCTTGCCGCCGGCATAGACATAGGCGGTGTCAAAATAGGTGAAGCCCTTGCTCATGTACACGTCCACCATCTGTTTGACCTGCTCGATGTCCACCTCATCGCCGATCATGGGCAGGCGCATCAGCCCAAACCCCAGTTTTTTGATGCTTTCTCCCAAATACTTGTCTGCCATTTGTACGCTTCCTTTCTTCTGCAGGAGATCCGTCTCCCGCGCATGGACCGCTTCTGCGGCCGTGTTTTTTCCGCGCGGCTCACCGCGTGCGGCGCTTTCTGTGTTCCAGTATAGCGGTTCAAGTGCGCTTTAAGTCAAGATTTTTTTCGCCCCATCACCCGGAATTTTTTCTCCCCACTGGTCTTTTCGGCCTCCAGGTGGTATACTGGAGCAAAACCCTCCCGGGAAAGGAGCCTTTTCCATGCCCAAGACCGCTTTTGCCCGTGCTCTGCTGGCCCTGGCTGTGCTGGCCGGCCTGGCGGGAGGCACGCTGTGGGTGGTGCTGGTGCTGCGCCCTCCCTGCCTCATCCTGCGCTTCACCGGGTTTGCCTGCGCCGGCTGCGGCTTCAGCCGAATGGTGTCCGCCCTGCTGCAAGGGGACGTTGCCCGGGCGTTTCGGTCGAACCCCTACTGGTTCTGCGTGCTGCCCGTGGCGGTGCTCTATGTCTGCGGCGAAGCGGTGTGCTTCGTCCGGCAGCGGCCCCCCCTGCTCCGCCGCAGATGGGCGCTGCCGGTGCTGGTCTTCCTGCTGGCCGCCGCCGTGGTGTTCACCGTGGCGCGCAACCTGCCGGTGTGAGGGCCCCGCTGGCCCCCGCCTCGCCCGCCGAAGTCCCTTCGGCGGCCCTTTTGCCTCCGGCAAAAGGGCCCGGGACCCGGCTGCCGCCGGGTCCCGGGCGAGGCGGGCCGTTTGCCCGCTCCTACTTCTTGATGTACGCCAGCCCGTGGGCCCCCGGTCCGATGTGGGTCCCCACGATGCTCCCGATCTCCAGCTGGTGCACCGTCCGCTTTTTCAGGGTCTCCTCCAAAAAGTCGCACAGGTCCTCCGCGTTCTGCGGGGCGTCGGCGTTGCCCACGGTGACGTCGTAATCCGCCGAGATGGGCTCCTGGTTGATGAGCCCCTGGATGACCTTGTAGGTGGCCTTGCGGCCCCGGGCCTTGCCCACCACCTCCACCAGTCCGTCCTTCAGGGTGATCACCGGGCAGATGCCCAGCACGCTGGCCACCATGGCGCTGGTGGCGGAGAGCCGCCCGCCCATCTTCAGATAGGTCAGCGTCTCGATGGACGCGAACAGCCGCACCCGGGGCACCAGCTCCAGGATCTTCTCGCAGATCTGCGCCCCGGTCATGCCGCTGTCCCGCATCTTGCAGGCCTCGATCACCAGCAGCCCCAGGGCAAAGGTCACGTTCAGGGTGTCCGGCAGATAGATGTTGCTGGCCCCCAGGATCCCCTTGGCCACCGTGGCGGCCTGCAGGGTCCCGCTCATCCGGGAGGAGATGAACAGACACACCACGTCCTCCCCGCTCTCCTTGTAGGGGGCGAAGATCTTCTGGAACTCCGCCGGAGTAATCTGCGCCGTGGTGGGCAGCTCCTTCACCCCCCGCAGCTTTTCATAAAACGCCTGATTGGAGAGCTCGTACACCGAGCGAAAGCTCTCCTCTCCGAAATTCACCTGCAGCGGCAGCATTTCTACGCCTAGCTTTTCGCACTGCTCCACGCTGAGATCGCTGGAGGTGTCTGTGATGATCTTGACCATGGGTTCCCATCCTTCCCTTCCCGGTTTGCCTGGTTGCACAGGGATATGATCATTTATTGTACACACAACCGGCGCCGCCGTCAAGTCCCCCGCCCCGCCAAGGAACCGCCGCCCCCGCCGGCAAAAAATGTACAAATTGGGGACTGCGCCGCTCTCCGCCCGCCCCCATTCTTGTCATTTTCCCGAAAAATGCTTGCACTGCCCCCGATTTTATTGTATACTTAGTTCCATCAGCTGCCCGCCCCGGGCGGAAAACGGTAAGGGAGGAATTCCATTGGCAAAAGAATTTTACATGAGCAAGACCGCACCCATCGTGGAGACCACCAAAGGCAAGCTCCGCGGCTTCCATTATGACGGCGTGGACCATTTCTACGGCATCCGCTACGCAAAGGCAAAGCGCTTCCAGATGCCCGAGCCCGTCGCCCCCTGGGAGGGCGTGAAGGACGCCGGCAGCTATGGCATGATCTGCCCCGTCCTCAACGAGCCCATGCCCACCGGCGAGGTCATGACGCCCCACCGCTTCTGGCCCAGCAGCGAGCACTGCCAGTACCTCAACGTCTGGACCACCGCCTGCGACCCCGCCGCCAAAAAGCCCGTGCTCTTCTGGATGCACGGCGGCGGCTACTCCGCCGGCTCCTCCATCGAGCAGATCTGCTACGACGGCTTCAACCTGGCCAAGCTGGATGATGTGGTGGTGGTGTCCGTCAACCACCGCCTCAACGCCTTCGGCCATATGGACCTCTCCTCCTTCGGAGAGAAATACTGGAACTCCGTGAACGTGGGCATCGCCGACCTGGTGGAGGCCCTGCGCTGGGTCCGGGACAACATCGCGGGCTTCGGCGGCGACCCGGACAACGTCACCATCTTCGGCCAGTCCGGCGGCGGCGGCAAGGTCACCGTCCTGGGCCAGATCCCCGAGGCCGACGGCCTGTTCCACAAGGCCATCGTCATGTCCGGCGTCATGACCCCCGGCGCCTTCGGCGGCGGCGCGGATCCCCGGGCCTTTGCCCTGGAGGTCCTCCAGACCCTGCACATCCCGGAGGACCAGGTGGAGAAGCTGGAAAAGGTGCCGGTGCCCCAGTTCATCTGGGCCGTCAATACCGTCAGCAAGGCCTTTGCCAAGGCCGGCACTCCCATGAGCTGGGAGCCCCAGCCCAATGCCTACTACCTCTGCGATCCCCTCCAGGGGGACTTCACCCCCCACGCCCTCACCGTGCCCACCATGGTGGGGTCCGTCATCGCGGAGTTCGCCCGCACCCCGGACCTGGGCGTTCGGGACGAGCTCACCCAAGAGCAGCGGGTCCAGGCCATCTATGACCGCTACGGCGCAGAGGGCGGCGAAAAGATCCGCGCCGAATTCCAGCGCCTATACCCCGACCTCAACGAGGTCTACGCCATCGACCTGGACGGCATGTTCCTCCCCGCCACCTGGGAATACACCAAGAAAAAGGCCAAGGAGGCCAGCGCCCCCGTGTACAACTACCTCTTCGCCAAGGTCTTCGACGTGGACGGCGGCCGGGCGGCCTGGCACTGCTCCGATATCCCCTACTTCTTCCACAATGCCGAGCTCATCCCCCTGTGCCACCAGCCCGGCTATGAGCAGCTGGACGCCCTGATGTCCGGGGCCTTCGTCAACTTCGCCCGCACCGGCGATCCCAACGGCGGCGCCCTGCCCCAGTGGGACCCCTGCACCCCGGAGAAGGCCGTCACCATGGTCTTTGGCGACCGCTGCTACACCGTGGACGACATGCAGGATACCATGCTGCCGCTGCTGAAGGAATACACCCCGCCCTTCCACTTCGATTTCACCCCCGCCGACGACGAGGACGAAGAGAGCGGCTCCGCCTGGGTGTTCTAAACCCCCGCCCTGCTCCAAAAAACCCAAGCAAAACGCTCCGGCGGGCTGGTCCCGTCCGGAGCGTTTTCGGTCCCCTCCACCAAAACGGCCGTTGACACCCCGGCTCCCCGGGGACCCGTCAACGGCCTTTTTCGCTTTTCCCCGGGCTCCAACTTTCCACATGGGAATAGAGATCAGAATTCCGTTCCAGCAAAGACCTCATCACAATACCCGTCCCATAGGGTTTTATACGTGTCGTACGGTAACAGGACCAGATCCCTGGGACACCTGATCTTCCTCCGCTGGGCTTCTCGCACAAAAGTCCATATGAAATCATCCGTTTCGCTTTCCACCGCCTTTACAGTGGTGAACCCCTTTTGCACGGCCCCATACAAGCGCGTATGGCCGTCCAAAGAAACGAACCTGTCCCCATACGGGATCACCTGAACCACCACATCTTCCGGCTTCCCGATAAAGGTCTGAACAGCCTTCAGCTTTTCCGCACGGACATAAAACTGAGGCGGCTGCATGCTGTCCAGCGGCACATCCAAAAGGACAGGCGCAGGATATTCTGCGATCCGTCTTCCGCAGGGATCATAGAACTTGAAAATATGCGGCGCGTGAAAGCGAAATTTTTCGATCAGCGTTTGGAAGACCGCGGGGTCATTCCCATAGAGCACCGCCGATGCGGCATCCGTGATCTCCACTTGATAGGGCTCGTTGTCAACGAGATACGCCCCGTGTTGATTGAGTACGGTTTTTGAGAATCGACGGTCCGTATAGTTGTCGATCCTTTGGATATCCATACGATACGCCCTCTTTTCATCCTCCACGGGTGGTCATCCGCTGTTGCCTGCTTTTGCTCAACATGCCACGAACCAGGGCCGAAATCGACCCTTTTTCCCGCATCCAGGCCGCCCGGCCCTCTCCCGCACCTGGCTCCACCTTTGTTCGCTCCCGAACCGTTTCCGCCCCGGACATTCCCCAGTTTGTTTCGGCTAAAAACAGTTCCTCGCCCGAACCATCGCCCCGCAGGGGCCGCACCAAACCCTGTTTCCGGTCTCCAAGCAGCTTTTTAGGCCATTTCCCCGTCTCCTGGGGCCCCAAACCGCCCGGTTTCCTGCACCGACGCCGCCAGACCCTCTCCCGCGCCCGGCCGCACCTACCCCAGCCTTTGTTCAGTTCCGAACCGTTTTCGCCCCGGACATTCCCCGGTTTGTTTCGGCTAAAAACAGTTCCCAGCCCGAACCATCGCCCCGCAGGGGCCGCACCAAACCCGGTTTCCGGTCTCCAAGCAGCGTTTCGGGCCGTTTTCCCGTCTCCAGCGCCCCAAAACCGCCCGGTTTCCTTCACCCAAGCCGCCGGGCCCTTTCCCACGTTCCGGCCGCACCCGGCTCCGCCTTTGTTCGCTCCCGAACCGCTTCCGTCCCGAACATCCCCCGGTTTGTTTCGGCTAAAAACAGTTCCTCGCCCGAACCATCGCCCCGCAGGGGCCGCACCAAACCCGGTTTCCGGTCTCCAAGCAGCTTTTTAGGCCATTTCCCCGTCTCCTGGGGCCCCAAACCGCCCGGTTTCCTGCACCGACGCCGCCAGACCCTCTCCCGCGCCCGGCCGCACCTACCCCAGCCTTTGTTCAGTTCCGAACCGTTTTCGCCCCGGACATTTCCCGGTTTGTTTCGGCTAAAAACAGTTCCCCGCCCGAACCATCGCCCCGCAGGGGCCGTCCAAACTGCTCTCGCCCGGCACTTCTCCGGCCACCGGTTCCGGCCCACGCCCGACTTCCAGTTTGTTTCGACCACAAACCATTTTCCGCCCGAACAATCGCCGCACTCAAGCCAGGCTTCCGGTCCCCAAGCAGCGTTTCGGGCCGTTTTCCCGTCTCCAGCGCCCCAAAACCGCCCGGTTTCCTGCGCCCAAGCCGCCGCGACCTCTCCCGCGCCCGGCCGCACCTACCCCAGCCTTTGTTCGCTCCCGAACCGTTTTCGCCCCGAACATCCCCCAGTTTGTTTCGGCTAAAAACAGTTTCCAGCCCGAACCACCGCCCCGCAGGGGCCGCCCACATTCGTTCAGCCGCCGAACAAAAATGTCCCGTTTCACGTGAAACAATTGCCGCAAACTCAGGCCCGGCGCGGCTTTCAGCCGATTATTTTTTGGATATTTTCGCGTCTGAAAAGCGCAATCTTGCCCAAATTCGGCCTGGCCTCACACCTTGAAGCACTTCTGCAGGTCCCGGTCGTGGCCCAGCACCAGAATGGAGTCCCGCTGGGTGAGCAGGGTGTCCGCGGTGACGTTCATCTCCAGCTGGCCGGCGCGGCGCACGCCCAAAATGTTGAGGCCGAATTTCCGGCGAATGTCCAGCTGGAGAACGGTTTTGCCGCTCCAGTCCGGGGGGACCTGGACCTCGTAGATGGAGTAGTCGCCGTTGACCTCGATGTAGTCCAGGATGTGCTGGGCGGTGCAGCGGATGGCCGTCCAGGCGGCCAGCTGCTTTTCGGGGTAGACCACTTCATCGGCGCCGTTGCGCAGGAGGAACTTCTCCTGGATGCCCTGGGCGGCCCGGGCAATGACCCGGCTGGCGCCCAGCTCCTTGAGCTGATAGACGGTCTCCAGGGAGCTCTGGAAGTCGTCGCCGATGGTGACGATGCAGGCATCGAAGTTGCGGACGCCCAGAGAGCCCAAAAATTCGGCATTCGTGCTGTCGCCGATCTGGGCGGCGGTGACGAAGGGCAGCACCGCGTTGACCAGCTCCTCGTCCCGGTCCACGGCCATGACCTCGTGGCCCAGTTCGTTGAGTTTGCGGGCGATGTGGCGGCCGAAGCGGCCCAGCCCGATGAGCAAGACGGATTTCATGAAAGACGCCTCCTGAAAGATGGATTTGGGCCGGAACCGGGCCGCAGGGGCCGTTTTAGGGACCGGAACCGGACAAAAAGCGGGGTTTTCGTGCACGAAGGGGACCGGCGGGGTGCCGACAGGGCCCGAATAAACGTGCGCAATATAATTGTGTGACGGTGTTTGTGGGGATGTTGGCGGGTGTTTGGGCGCGCTGGGGTCGGGGGGATGGGGCGGCGGAGCCGAACAAATGAGATTTGGGCCGGAACCGGGCCGCAGGGGCCGTTTTAGGGACCGGAACCGGACAAAAAGCGGGGTTTTCGTGCACGAAGGGGACCGGCGGGGTGCCGGCAGGGCCCGAATGAGCGTGTGCAATATAATTGTGTGACGGTGTTTGTGGGGGTGTTGGCGGGTGCGTGATCTGCCCCGAGCGGCGGGAGGAGGGGGGCCGCCGGGGTTGCGGGGATGGGGCGGCGGAGCCGGAGAGAGGGGATTTGGGCCGGAACCGGGCCGCTGGGGCCGTTTTGGGGGCCGGGACCGGACAAAAAGCGGGGTTTTCGTGCACGAAGGGGACCGGCGGGGTGCCGACAGGGCCCGAATGAGAGTGCTCAATATAATTGTGTGACGGTGTTTGTGGGGATGTTGGCGGGTGTTTGGGCGCGCTGGGGTCGGGGGGATGGGGCGGCGGAGCCGGAGAGGGTCATCTCGGGGCCAGGGTCCAACCGACAGGGGTCAGGAACCACCGCTTTTCACTGTTTTCGTAAATATCTAAAAATTTTGTCAAGTTGCTCCCTTGCTTGCGCAGGGCTTCATCATCGGTGGGAAGCTGCCATCCGAAGGCCTCATACATGTGATAGTTTTTTTCGCTGAATGGCTTCAGCTGATACTCCGAACCAAAGGTTTCATAAATCAGTTGAATGGCATCTGCGTACTCCATAGAAGCCTGTTGAAACGCCCCAGGAGGATCGATAAAGATCGGCTGGTCATATCGGTTTGCTGCCACCTGATAACAGGGCTGATCCCCTAAAAAGTCCAGAGTGGCCGTCCCTACATAGGCACCCATCGGTCGATCGCTGGCCGCATAAAACCCGGCGAAAAGGGCCAAATATGCAAAGACAGCGGCACACAAAACGAGGAACCCGAACACAACTCCGAGAACGACCCATCTTCTTTTTGTTTTCATGGGAGCCTCCTGGTATGCGTGCATAGACTTTGTTGCTGAATGATTTGCTTGTCGGTGCAATAAAGATCTTGCATTTTGGGCAATAATAAGCTTCTGCTTGATATCCGTCCGCTTGTTGTGGCTTGAACTGATTGAGTAGGGCAACACCTTTTCCTGCAATGGAAAAAGAAAAGCGGGAGGCCACCGGGGTTGCGGGGATGGCGGCGGGAAAGGGGGCGTTCCGGCTAGAGGTTGCTGTCGTATTCTGCGCAATCAATGATCATGCGCTTGCAGTGGGGGCAGAAGCTGCTGGGCACATGATTGGGAGAGACGATGGGTCGTTTCAGCCGGAAAGCGTATGGTTCTCGGCCGTCTGGGAGCAGGCTGAGCTTGTGTTTTCGGGTGCTCCAAAGGGCCAGCCCACAATTCAAATACCCTTGCAGCATTTCTGTACCACAAAATGGACACTTCATGTTCGTTTCCTCCATAAATGCTGGGCATGAGGCGGGCCTTCAGCCCACGGTGAGCTTTTCCTGGGGCAGGCGGGAGACCGCCGGGGAGCTGGGGACCGCGGCGAAGATCATGGTGAGGCCGCCCACCCGGCCGAAAATCATGAGCAGGATGAGGATGCCCCGGGAGGCCAGGCCCAGCTGGGGCGTGATGCCCAGGGTGACCCCCACGGTGCCTACAGCGGAGGCCGTCTCGAACAGGCAGGTGAGCAGGGGCAGGTTTTCCAGGCGGCTGATGAGGAAGCCCCCCGCCAAAAACAGGCCCAGATACAGCACCAGCAGCGTGGCGGCGTCCCGGGTGGTCTCGTCCGACACCCGGCGGCCAAAGAACCGGGCGTGCTCCCGCCGGCGGAACACGCACACCGCCGTGGACAGCAGCACCGCAAAGGTGGTGGTCTTCATGCCGCCGGCGGTGGAGCCCGGAGACCCGCCCACCAGCATCAGGAGCATCATCACCGCGGCGCCCACCTCGCTGAGGGCGTTGAGGTCTATCGTGTTGAAGCCCGCCGTGCGGGCCGTGACCGACTGGAACAGAGAGACCCAGGTGCGCTCCCCCAGGGGGAAGGCGGAAAATTCAAAAAAGAAAAAGTACAGCGCCGGCAGCAGGAGCAGCAGGCCCGAGGTGGTGAGGATCACTTTGGTCTGCATGCGGTAGCGCCGCACGTGCCAGCGGTTTGTCTTGAGGTCCTCCCAGGTGAGGAAGCCGATGCCCCCCAGGACGATGAGGGCCATGAGGACCAGATTCACCAGGGGCTGGGCGGAAAAGGACGTGAGGGAGGAATAGGGCGCACGGGCGCCCATGAGGTCGAAGCCGGCGTTGCAGAAGGCGGAGATGGCGTGGAACAGGCTGTACCACAGGCCCCGGAGGAGGCCGAACTCCCCGCAGAAGACCGGGGCCAGCAGGGCCGCGCCCAGGAGCTCGAAGGCGGCGGTGAGGGTGAGGATAAAACCGGTGAAGCGGACGATGCCCTCCACCTTTTGGGCGGAAACGGCCTCCTGGGCGATGCTGCGCTGGCGCAGGCTGATGCGCTTGCCCGAGGCCCGGGTGACGGCCACCGCCAGGGTGACCACGCCCATGCCCCCCACCTGGATGAGGCACAGCAGGGCCGCCTGGCCGAAGCCGGACCAGTAGGTGCCGGTGTCCCGGACGATGAGGCCCGTGACGCACACGGCGGAGGTGGCGGTGAACAGGGCGTCGGCAAAGGAAGCGCCCCGGCCATCGGCGGTGGAGATGGGCAGCATGAGCACGCCGGTCCCCAACAGGATGGCACCGGCAAAGCCCAGCAGGATGATCTGGGACGAGGTGAGTTTTCGTTTCAAGGCCATTCCCCCTGCGGTTCGTTCCCTCTATCATACCGCAGATCGGCAAAAAGTGCAAGGGGTGCGGCGGGAAAGGGGCAGGGACCGCGCCCGGCCGGGCCGAAGGACCGGCGGCGGGACGCCCGAAAGGGCGGACCGACCGCGGCAAAGTCGCGACGGGCGCGGAGAGGGAAATAGCAGCAAAGCAGCGCCCGGCCGGGCCGAAGGACCGGCAGCGGGACGCCCGAAAGGGCGGACCCACCGCGGCGAAGCCGCGACGGGCGCGAGGAGGGAAAAGCAGCAAAGCAGCGCCCGGCCGGGCCGAAGGTCCGGCGGCGGGACGCCCGAAGGGCGGACGCACCGCGGCGAAGCCGCGACGGGCGCGAGGAGGGAAAAGCAGCAAAGCAGCGCCCGGCCGGGCCGAAGGTCCGGCGG